>NZ_JACVTT010000067.1:0-26448 GCF_016624665.1 Stenotrophomonas sp. S39
TGTGAGCGGCATGGATGCCGCGACCAAGCCCCCATGGATGGGTTTACGGCGTCCCCCGCAACCGGACCCATCCCGCCATCCCCCAGGAAGCCCGCTGTTGCTGTTGCTCCAGCCGTTGCTTCTGCCCTGGCCGTTGCCCTGGCCTCTGCGGGTGCCGGGCGCCGCCCGGCCAAAGACCCTCCCCCCGGTTCCGGTACAATGTCGGGCCCGTTTCCCAACTACGGTTCCCCGGACATGATGGTCCTCGAGGGCGCGCCCGCCCTGTCGCTGTTCCGCCGCGAACGCCTTGAATCCCGCCTGCAGTCCATCGCTCCCTCCCTGCGCATCAGCGGTGCCTGGCACGTCTACTTCGTCCAGCCCGAAGGCACGGCCACCCCCGACGTGGCCACCCTGTGCCGCATCCTGGAAGCCCAGCCGCAGGCCGAGGCCGTCGCCGACGGCGCCGTCAGCCGCATCGTCGTGCCCCGCCTGGGCACCCTGTCGCCCTGGTCCAGCAAGGCCACCGAACTGGTCCGCGGTGCCGGCCAGCCGGTCAGCCGGGTCGAGCGCGGCCTGCGCATCGACGTGCAGGGCTGGCCGACCGATGCCGCCGCCCAGCAGGCGCTGGTCAAGGCCCTGCATGACCCGATGACGCAGTCGGTACTGGAGACCGTGCAGCAGGGCCAGGCCCTGTTCACCACGCCGGCCCGGGGTGAGCTGGAGCGCGTGCCGGTGGACCAGCTGGAGGCCGCCAACCAGCGCCTCGGCTTGGCCATGGCCCAGGACGAGATCGATTACCTGCGCGAACGCTTCACCGCGCTGGGCCGTTCGCCGTCCGACGTCGAACTGATGATGTTCGCGCAGGCCAACTCCGAGCACTGCCGCCACAAGATCTTCAACGCCAGCTGGACCATCGACGGCCAGGAACAGGACCGTTCGCTGTTCCGGATGATCAAGAACACCCACCAGCAGACCCCGCAGCACACGCTCAGCGCGTACAGCGACAATGCCGCGGTGATCGAAGGCCACCCGGCCTCGCGCTACCGCCCCGATCCGGCCAGCGGCGAGTACCGCCGCGAACCGCAGGTGCCCAGCGCCTTCCAGATCAAGGTGGAAACGCACAACCACCCGACCGCGATCGCGCCGTTCCCGGGCGCCTCGACCGGCAACGGTGGCGAGATCCGCGACGAAGGCGCAACCGGTCGTGGCGGCAAGCCGAAGGCCGGCCTGAGTGGTTTCTCGGTCTCGCACCTGCGCATTCCCGAGCTGCCGCAGCCGTGGGAAGCGCCGCGCGCGCTGAACCCGCGCATGGCGCCGGCGCTGGAAATCATGACCGACGGCCCGCTCGGCGGCGCTGCGTTCAACAACGAGTTCGGCCGCCCGAACCTGCTCGGCTACTTCCGCAGCTTCGAGCTGCCCGAGGGCGCCGATCTGGTCCGTGCCTACGACAAGCCGATCATGCTGGCCGGCGGCCTCGGCGCGATCGATCGCATCCAGGTCGACAAGATCCCGCTGCAGGCCGGTGATGCGGTCATCGTGCTGGGTGGCCCGGCGATGCTGATCGGCCTGGGCGGTGGTGCCGCCAGTTCGGTGGCCTCCGGCGAAAGCGCCGAGGACCTCGACTTCGCCAGCGTGCAGCGCGACAACCCGGAAATGGAACGCCGCTGCCAGGAAGTCATCGACCGCTGCGTGGCGATGGGGACCAACAACCCGATCAAGTTCTTCCACGACGTCGGTGCCGGTGGCCTGTCCAATGCCATCCCCGAACTGCTGCACGACTCCAGCGTCGGCGGCATCATTGACCTGGGCAAGGTGCCCACCGATGACCCGTCGCTGTCGCCGATGCAGCTGTGGTGCAACGAGTCGCAGGAACGCTACGTGCTGGGCGTGGCCCAGGAGCGCCTGGCCGAGTTCGCCGCGCTGTGTGCCCGCGAGCGCTGCCCGTTCGCCGCCGTCGGCGTGGCTACCGCCGAGGAACACCTGGTGGTGGCCTACGGCGCCGCACCGGGCCACACCCCGGCCGATGCACCGATCGACCTGCCGATGGACGTGCTGTTCGGCAAGCCGCCGAAGATGCACCGCGACACCGCGCACCCGCCGGCACCGCGTTGGCCGGCGCTGAAGACCGCTGGCCTGGACCTGCAGGAAGCTGGCCTGCGCGTGCTCGCGCATCCGACCGTGGCCTCGAAGAACTTCCTGGTCACCATCGGCGACCGCAGCGTCGGTGGCCTGACCGCACGCGAACAGATGGTCGGTCCGTGGCAGCTGCCGGTGGCCGACGTGGCCATCACCCTGGCCGACTTCGACGGCGTGGCGGGCGAAGCCATGTCGCTGGGCGAGCGCACCCCGCTGGCCCTGCTCGACGCCGCCGCCTCGGCACGCATGGCGGTCGGCGAAGCGCTGACCAACCTGTGCGCGGCGCCGGTCGACGCGCTGGATGAAATCAAGCTGTCGGCGAACTGGATGGCCGCCGCCGGCCACCCGGGCGAAGACGCGCTGCTGTACGACGCGGTGAAGGCCGTGGGCATGGAACTGTGCCCGCAGCTGGACATCAGCATCCCGGTGGGCAAGGACTCGCTGTCGATGCAGGCGCAGTGGCACGACCAGAGCGAGGCACACAAGAGCGTGTCGCCGGTGTCGCTGGTCATCTCGGCGTTCGCGCCGGTGGCCGACGTGCGCCAGCAGCTGACCCCGCTGCTCGACCGCGACGTGGACAGCGAGCTGTGGCTGATCGGCCTCGGTGCCGGCAAGCAGCGCCTGGGCGGTTCGATCCTGGCCCAGGTGCATGCCGACCATGGCGACCTGCCGGCGTTTGCCGGTGCCGCACCGGACCTGGATGACCCGCAGCGCCTGCGTGGCTTCTTCGAACTGATCCGTGATGCGCGCCAGGCCGGCCTGCTGCTGGCCTACCACGACCGCAGCGATGGCGGTGCCTTCGCCGCGCTGTGCGAAATGGCCTTCACCTCACGCCTGGGCCTGGACATCACCCTCGATGCCTGGGGCGATGATCCGTTCCGCAGCCTGTTCAACGAAGAGCTGGGCGCGGTGGTGCAGATCGCCCGCGAAGACCGTGCGGCCTTCGCCGACCTGGTCGAGCGCCATGCACTGATCGAATGCGCGCAGCGCATCGCCAAGCCGACCACTGCACCGGTGGTGCGCGTGTCGCTGGGCGGCGAAAACCTGGCCGAGTGGCGCTGGGAAGCGTTGTTCGATGCCTGGTGGTCGGTCACCCATGCCATGCAGAAGCGCCGTGACAACCCGGCCAATGCCGATGCCGAGCGTGATGTCGCCCGCGCCTTCAACGCACCGGGCCTGAAGCCCAGGCTCAGCTTCGACCTCAACGAGGACGTGGCCGCACCGTTCATCAGCACCGGCGCGCGCCCGCGCGTGGCCGTGCTGCGCGAACAGGGCGTCAACGGCCAGATCGAAATGGCCAACGCCTTCGAACGTGCCGGCTTCAGCGCTTTCGACGTGCACATGAGCGACCTGATCGAAGGCCGCGTGGCGCTGCAGGACTTCGCCGGCCTGGTGGCCTGCGGTGGCTTCAGCTACGGCGACGTGCTCGGTGCCGGCCGCGGCTGGGCGACCTCGATCCTCGAGCGCAGCGCGCTGCGCGATGCCTTCGCCGCGTTCTTCGCCCGCGAAGACAGCTTCGCCCTGGGCGTGTGCAACGGCTGCCAGATGATGAGCCAGCTGAAGGACATCATCCCCGGTGCCGAGCACTGGCCGCAGTTCCGCCGCAACGCCAGCGAGCAGTTCGAAGCTCGTACCGCGCTGCTGGAAGTGGTGGAGTCGCCGTCGATCCTGCTGCGTGGCATGGCCGGTTCGCGCCTGCAGGTGGCGGTGGCGCATGGCGAAGGCCAGGCCGTGTTCGACAACACCGTGGACCAGGCGACCGCCCGCGTGGCGCTGCGCTACGTCGATGGCAACGGCAACGTCGCCAGCCAGTACCCGCTGAACCCGAACGGTTCGCCGGACGGCATCACCGGCCTGACCAGCACCGATGGCCGCGTCACCATCATGATGCCGCACCCGGAACGCACCCCGCGCGCGCTCAACCTGAGCTGGGCCCCGGCCGAGTGGCAGGGTGACTCGCCGTGGATGCGCATGTTCCGCAACGCGCGGGTGTGGTGCGGCTGACGACGTATCCGCCGCGCAGGCTGCAGTGCGATGAAGTACGGAAAACCCGGCAGGCAACTGTCGGGTTTTTCTGTATATGGGCAGAAAATCCTGCCGCAGCCATCAGTTACATGCATTTACATGGCGCCGACATTTCGTCACATGTAAATAACAAAATCGCCGAATAAATAGGCGAAAAAGTGAACTGGTTCACGGCAATTGCATTTTCTGCGTCAAAGTCTTGACGACCCGGAAAGTTCCCGTTAACACTTGGGCCCTGTTTCAAATCTGTTCATACCGCAGTAACCGCACGTCGCTTGCGCTCGGTTTTCTGTCGCTGCGCGGCGTTCGGCAATACCCGCAGTAAATCACGCGAATAACGCCCCCAGGGGACGTTGGACCAGAAGGTCCGGCGCTGGCGTTGCTTTGCCCAAAACCAGTCCAAAAAATCAGGAGCCGTACCGATGAATCGGATTTATCGCAAGGTCTGGAACAAAGCGTTGGGTCAGTTGGTGGTGGCCTCGGAACTGGCCTCTTCCGACACGCGCGGCGGGGTCGTCGACCAGCGTCGCGATGCCGACCACGTACGGCCGGTGACGCTGGCTGCGGCCCTTGCCCTGGCCATGGGACTGGGAGGCTCAGGCCTCGCCGCCGCGCAGTCGGTGGAAGTGGGTGGCAACGCCAACTGCGTGACCCTCAGCAGCAGCCTGATCGACCAGTGCGTGGTTGACGGCAGCGCCAATGCCAGCGGCCGCAACGCCGTGGCCGTGGGCACCGGCAGCACTGCCAGCGCCGCCAACAGCGTCGCCCTGGGCGCCGGCTCCAACGCCAACCGCGCCAACACCGTGTCGGTCGGCGCAACGGGCAACGAACGACAGATCACCAACGTCGCCGCAGGCACGGCAGCCACCGATGCGGTCAACCGCGCCCAGCTCGACGCCCAGGCGCAGGCCACCCAGGCCGCGCTGGCCGCCGCCGCCGCGCAAGGCAGCCGCTACTTCAAAGCTGACGGCGCCGGTGATGACAGCGATGCGGCGCAGATCGATGGCGAAGGCGCACTGGCCGCCGGCGCTTCGGCGACCGCCGATGGCGACGACACCACGGCGTTGGGCCACAACGCGCAGGCGACCGCTGACAGCGCCACTGCCGTTGGCGCGCAGGCGCAGGCCTCGGGCAGTGGCAGCACCAGCGTCGGCGCAGGCAGCACCGCCAGCGGCACCGCGTCGGCCAGCTTCGGCGTCGGTGCCGAAGCCAGCGGCGGTTACAGCACCGCACTGGGCGGCCTGTCCAACGCGTCGGCCTTCAACGCAACGGCGGTCGGCAATGCGGCCAACGCCACCGGCTCCAACAGCGTGGCCGTCGGCGGCGATGCCGAAGCCAGCGGCGCGTACAGCACCGCCACCGGCCAGGGCAGCCTTGCCACTGGTACCAACTCGGTCGCCGTGGGTGGCGCACTGTTCGGCCTGCTGCCGACCGAAGCCTCGGGCGATTACTCCACCGCCGTCGGTGGCGGCGCGTGGGCACCGGGCACCAATGCCACCGCATTGGGCAACGCCGCAGAAGCTCAGGGCGCCAACAGCGTGGCACTGGGTGCCGATTCGATCGCCGAGCGTGACAACACCGTCTCCGTCGGTGGCGCTGGCAACACCCGCCAGATCACCAACGTCGCTGCCGGTACCGAAGGCACCGATGCGGTGAACAAGGACCAGCTGGACGAGGTCGCTGCGACCGCAGAAAACACCCGCAAATACTTCCAGGCCAGCGGCAGCGAGGACAGCGATGCCGGCGCCCTGGCCGAAGGCGACAGCGCGCTGGCGGCCGGTGAAGCGGCCAATGCCATCGGCGATGGCGCCACTGCGCTCGGCGGCGGTGCGACCGCCATCGCCGCGCAGGCGACCGCACTCGGCTACAACAGCCTGGCCACCGGCGAGAATGCCTCGGCCGTCGGCACCAACGCGCAGGCCAGCGGCAGCGACAGCGCCGCACTGGGCAGCGGTGCGGTGGCCAGTGAAACCAGCACCACCGCCACCGGCGCCGGCGCACAGGCAACCGCGGTCTACAGCACCGCCAACGGTGCCGAAGCCGTCGCCAGCGGCGAACAGTCGTTGTCCAGCGGCTTCCGCGCAGCGGCCTCGGCCGACGGTGCAACCGCCGTCGGCGGTTACAGCGAAGCCAGTGGCCGGCTGGGTTCGGCACTGGGCTACGGCACCGTCGCCAGCGGCGCCAACAGCACTGCCGCCGGCGTGTTCGCCACCGCGACCGGTGCCGGTGCGGTTGCCGTGGGTGAAGCCAGCGAAGCGACCGGCGACGAGAGCGTCGCCATCGGCGGCAGCACCTACTTCGGCCTGATCACCTCGCGCGCCAGCGGCTACGGTGCATCGGCCTATGGTGCCGGCGCATGGGCCACCGAAGACTATGCAACGGCCATCGGCTGGAACGCCTGGGCCGATGGCGCGCAGTCCACCGCGCTCGGCGCCAGTGCCACCGCCAATGGCAGCAACAGCGTCGCTCTCGGTGCGGCCTCGCAGGCCGACCGTGACAACACCGTGGCTGTCGGCAGCGACGGCAACGAACGCCAGGTGACCCATGTCGCCGCAGGTACCGAAGACACCGACGCAGTCAATGTCGGCCAGCTGAAGGATGTGGCTGCGGTGGCCGACACCACCGCCAAGCGCTTCCAGGCCACCGGCAGCAGCAACAGCGATGCCGGTGCACTGGCCGACGGCGATGATGCACTGGCCGCCGGTGAGGCCGCCAATGCCATCGGCAACGGCGCCACCGCTGTCGGTGCCGGCGCGACTGCCGTCGCCCAGAACGCCACCGCGGTGGGCAACAACGCGCTGGCCAGCGGCCAGAACAGCGCCGCCTTCGGCAACAACGCACAGGCCGCCGGCCCGGGCAGCGTGGCCGTGGGTGGTGCCGCCGTCGATGAAGCAGGCAACCCGCTGATCACCAGCGGTGGCGTGCCGGTGGAAACCGGTGCGACCAGTGCCGGTGTCGGTGGTACCGCCGTCGGCGCCAGCGCCGAAGCCAGCGGCTTCGCGGCATCTTCGTATGGCGTCGGTGCCTATGCGGCCGGCGCACAGTCCTCGGCGTTCGGTGCAGTGGCCAACGCGGTCGGTGATTACTCCACCGCCGTGGGCACGCAGAGCAACGCCACCGGCACCAGCAGCGTGGCCGTCGGTGGCCCGGCCGACCTGATCCCCGGCCTGGGCTTCTTCGTGCAGACCCAGGCCAGCGGCGAAGCCGCCACCGCCGTCGGTGCCGGTGCCATCGCCAGCGGCGATTACGCTGTCGCCAACGGCAGCCTGACCGAAGCCTCCGGTGCCGAGTCGGTGGCCGTGGGCTACTTCGCGTATGCGCCCGGCGAGAACGCCAGTGCGCTGGGTGCACAGACCTGGGCCAGCGGCGCGCAGAGCACCGCCGTGGGCTACTACGCCACCGCGCGGGGCGCCAACAGCGTCGCCCTCGGTGCCAACTCCGAAGCCGTGCGCGACAACAGCGTGGCCGTCGGCAGCGACGGCAACGAACGGCAGGTCACCCACGTGGCCGCCGGTACCGAAGACACCGATGCCGTGAACAAGGCCCAGCTCGATGCCGTGGCCAGCACGGCAGACACCACCGCGCGCTTCTTCCAGGCGCAGGGCGAGGAGGTCAGCGATGCCGGTGCCTACGCCGAAGGCGAAGGTGCGGTGGCGGCCGGTTCGGCCAGCAATGCGATCGGCGCAGGCGCGCTCGCACAGGGCGCGGGTGCGGGTGCCATCGGCGCCGATACCGTTGCCCTGGGCCGCAACACCTTCGCCAATGGCGACGGTGCGGTTGCCATCGGTGGCCTCGGCCAGGCCTACGACGAGTACAACCAGCCGCTGCTGGATGACGAAGGCAATCCGGTGCAGGTCGGCACCACCGCCTCGGCCGGCTCCACTGCCGTGGGCAATGCCGCGCTGGCCACCGGCGCCAGCAGCAGCGCGTTCGGCACCGCTGCGCAGGCCACCGGCGACAACAGCTTCGCTGCTGGCGGCAAGTCGCGCGCCAACGGCAGCTATGCCGTCGCCATCGGCGACAGCGCCTTCGCCAAGGCCGACGACAGCACCGCCGTCGGCGGTTACAGCACCGCCAGCGAGGAAGGCGCCACCGCCTTCGGTGCCGGCGCGTGGGCCACCGGCACCAACGCCTCGGCCTTCGGCCCGGCGGCCTGGGCCAGTGCCAACGGCGCAACCTCCATCGGCTACAACAGCTGGGCCAACGGCGTCAGCTCCACCGCGGTCGGCCGCGGCGCCTTCAGCTATGGCGATTACAGCCTGGCACTGGGCTTCCAGGCACTGGGCAACAGCATCAACAGCATCGCGGTGGGCACCAATACCGTGGCCGATGGCGAAAGCGCCATCGCCATCGGTGCCGGCAGCACCGCCAACGGCAACAATGCCGTGGCCCTCGGCGCAGGCTCGGTGGCTGACCGCGACCGCAGCGTGTCGGTCGGCAGCGCCGGCAGCGAACGCCAGGTCACCAACGTCGCCGCCGGCACCCAGGCCACCGATGCGGTGAACAAGGCCCAGCTGGATGCCGTGGCAGCCAGCGCAGGCACCGGCAACAAGTTCTTCCAGGCCAGCGGCAGCGACGACAGCGATGCCGGCGCCTACGTGGAAGGCGACAACGCACTGGCCGCCGGTGAAGCCGCCAACGCCATCGGTGACGGCGCCATCGCACTGGGCAGCGGCGCCAACGCCATCGGCACCAACGCACAGGCGATCGGCTTCAATGCCCTGGCCAGTGCCGACAACGCCAGCGCCATCGGCGCCAACGCGCAGGCCACCGGCGAGTACGCCACCGCACAGGGTGCGGAAAGCGAAGCCAGCGGCGAGCAGAGTGCCGCCTTCGGTGCCGCAGCCGTGTCCAGTGGCGCTGGCAGCACCGCCACGGGCGTGCTGTCCGAAGCCAGCGGCGAGGAAGCCGTGGCGGTGGGTTACTTCAGCAGCGCCAGCGGCGAAGCGGCCACCGCAGTTGGCAGCGAGAGCGTGGCCAGTGGCACGGCCTCGGCGGCGTTCGGCATCGGTGCCGAAGCCACCGGCGGCTACAGCACCGCCATCGGCGGCTATGCCAGCGCATCGGCGTTCAACGCCACCGCGTTCGGCAATTTCGCCAACGCCTCCGGTTCCAACAGCGTGGCCCTGGGCGGCGATTCGGAAGCGTCCGGTGCCTACGCCACGGCCACCGGCCAGGGCAGCTTGGCCACCGGCGTGAACAGCGTGGCCATCGGCGGTTCGCTGTTCGGCCTGCTCGCTACCGAAGCGTCGGGTGATTACTCCACCGCAGTCGGTGGCGGTGCCTGGGCGCCGGGCACCAACGCCACGGCGCTGGGCAACGCGGCCGAAGCACAGGGTGCCAACAGCGTGGCCCTGGGTGCCGACTCGATTGCAGACCGCGACAACACGGTCTCCGTCGGCGGCGCTGGCAATACACGCCAGATCACCAACGTCGCCGCCGGCACCGAAGGCACCGATGCGGTGAACAAGGACCAGCTGGATGCAGTCGCCGCCACCGCGGAGAACACCAGCAAGTACTTCCAGGCCAGCGGCAGCGACGACAGCGATGCCGGCGCCTACGTGGAAGGCGACAACGCACTGGCTGCCGGTGAGGCCGCCAACGCCATCGGCGACGGTGCCACCGCGCTCGGCAGTGGTGCCACTGCGGTGGCCGCCAATGCTACTGCGGTCGGCTTCAACAGCCTGGCCACCGGCGGCAACGCAGCGGCCATCGGCAACAACGCCCAGGCCACTGGCGAAGACAGCGCTGCCCTGGGCAGCGGTGCCGTCGCCAGCGAAACCAGCAGCACCGCCACCGGTGCCGGTGCACAGGCCACGGCGGTCTACAGCACGGCCAACGGTGCCGAAGCCAACGCCAGCGGCGCGCAGTCGCTGGCCAGCGGCTTCCGTGCGGCGGCCTCGGCCGATGGCACGACCGCAGTGGGCGGCTACAGCGAAGCCAGCGGCCGCCTCGGCTCGGCGCTGGGGTATGGCACCCTGGCGAGTGGTGCCAACAGCACTGCCGCCGGCGTGTTCGCCACCGCCAGCGGTGCCAGTTCGGTGGCCATGGGCGATTCCAGCGAAGCCACCGGCGATGAAAGCGTGGCCATCGGCGGCAGCACCTTCTTCGGCCTGATCCCGGCGCGTGCCAGCGGTTACGGCGCGGCGGCCTTCGGTGCCGGCGCGTGGGCAACCGACGACTACGCCACCGCCATCGGCTGGAACTCCTGGGCCGGCGCCGCGCAGTCCACCGCGCTCGGTGCGGGTGCCACCGCCAACGGCATCAACAGTGTTGCGCTCGGTGCCGCCTCCCAGGCCGACCGTGACAACACCGTGGCGGTCGGCAGCGAGGGCGGCGAACGCCAGGTGACCCATGTGGCAGCGGGTACCGAAGGCACCGACGCGGTGAACAAGAACCAGCTGGATGCCGTTGCCGCCACCGCCGAGACCACCAGCAGGTACTTCCAGGCCAGCGGCAGCGCCGACAGCGATGCCGGTGCCTACGTGGAAGGCGACAACGCACTGGCCGCGGGTGAAGCATCCAACGCCATCGGCAACGGCGCCTCCGCGCTGGGCAGCGGCGCCACCGCCCTGGCTGAAAATGCCACGGCCGTCGGCTTCAACAGCCTGGCCACCGGCGTCAATGCGGCGGCCGTCGGCAACGCGGCGCAGGCCACCGGCGAGAACAGTGCCGCGTATGGCAGCGCTGCGGTCGCCAGCGAGATCGGCAGCACCGCCACCGGCAACGCCGCGCAGGCCACGGGTGTCTACAGCACGGCCAACGGTGCCGAAGCCATCGCCAGCGGCGCACAGTCGCTGGCCAGCGGTTTCCGCGCCTCGGCCACCGCCGATGGCACCACCGCCGTCGGTGGTTACAGCGAAGCCAGCGGCCGCCTTGGCACCGCACTGGGCTACGGCTCGGCCGCCACCGGCGCCAACACCACGGCGGTGGGCTTCGGTGCGACTGCGGCCGGTGCCAACGCGGTGGCGCTGGGCCAGTCCAGCGACGCCAGCGGTGATGAAAGCGTGGCCATCGGCGGCAGCACCTTCTCCGGTCTGATCACGGCGCGTGCCAGCGGCACCGGCGCGGCGGCCTTCGGTGCCGGTGCCTGGGCAACCAGCGATTACGCCAGCGCCATCGGCTGGAACGCCTGGGCCAGCGCTGCCGATGCGACTGCGCTGGGTGCCAACAGCACCGCCAGTGCGGCCAACAGCGTCGCCCTTGGTACCGGCTCGCAGGCCACCCGCGCCAACACGGTGTCGGTGGGCAACACGGCAGCGCAGCGGCAGATCACCAATGTGGCTGCCGGTACGGAAACCACCGATGCGGTGAACAAGGGCCAGCTTGATGCCGTGGCCGCCACCGCCGATGCGGTCGGCCAGCGCTTCCAGGCCAACGGCAGCGGCGTGGCTACCGCCAGCGGCACCGATGCGGTGGCCGTGGGCTCCAACGCCACCGCCAGCGGCAATCGCAGCAATGCAGTGGGCAGCGGCGCCAGGGCCGTCGGCAACGCATCGCTGGCGCTGGGTGCCGGCAGTGCGGTCACCGGCAACAACTCGGTGGCCCTGGGTGCCGGCGCACGTGCGGTGGACGCTAACGTGGTCTCGGTCGGTGGCGGCAACGGCACCGATGGCCCGGCCACCCGTCGCATCGTCAACGTGGCCGAGGGCCGCATTGCCGCCGGCAGCAGCGATGCCGTCACCGGTTCGCAGCTCAACGTCACCAACCAGCGCGTGGGTGCGGTCGAGACCCGCGTGGGTGATTTCGATTCGCGCATCTCCACCGTCGAAAGCAGCACCGCCAACGCCATCGGCTACGACGATGCCAGCCACGACCGCCTGACCCTGTCCGGCATCGACGGCACGGTCATCGACAACGTCGGCGCCGGCAGCATCGCCTCGGGCAGCCACCAGGCCATCAACGGCGGCCAGCTGTTCCAGTCGCTCAGCGATGCCGCCAGCATCCTCGGCGGCGGTGCCAGCGTCGGCATGCAGGGGGTGTTCATCGCGCCGAACTACGTCATCCAGGGCAGCACCTACAACAACGTCGGCGACGCCCTGGGCGCACTGGACCGCAAGGTGACCGAGCTTGACCAGCGCACTGCCGGTGGCACCAGCCGTACCGCCACGGCCAGCCTTCGCAGCGCCAGCGTGCAGGCCACTACCGCCCAGGTGGCCACCGTGGCCGAGGCCGATGCAGTGGCCTCGCGGTCCAACGTGGTGGCCAAGCCCAGCGTGGAGGGTGCTGCTGCCGCGCAGCCGGCCGTCGGTGCCAATGCCGTCGCCATGGGCGAGGGCGCCGTGGCCAGCGGGGCGTCGTCCACGGCCATCGGCCAGGGCGCGTCCGCCACCGCTGCCAATGCCGTCGCGCTGGGCCAGGGTTCGGTCGCCGATCGCGCCAACACGGTCTCGGTGGGCAGCGAAGGCAACGAACGCCAGGTGACCAACGTGGCTGCCGGTACCGCCGCCACCGACGCGGTCAACAAGGGCCAGCTGGACCGCGGCATCACCACCGCCAACAGCTACACCGACAGCCGCGTGCAGGCGGTCGCCGACAGCTTCGACGTGTTCAAGGGCGAAGTGGATGGGCGCCTGCGCCACATGGACCGCCGCATCGACCGGCAGGGCGCGATGAGCGCGGCCATGCTCAACATGGCCACCAGTGCCGCCGGCATCCGCACCCAGAACCGGGTCGGCGTCGGCATCGGTTTCCAGGGCGGCGAATCGGCGATGTCGCTGGGCTACCAGCGTGCGATCAGCGATCGCGCCACGGTCACCCTCGGCGGTGCGTTCAGCAGTGATGACGCCTCGGTCGGCGTCGGTGCCGGCTTCGGTTGGTAAGGCAACACCGCGCCGGCGGCCACGCTGCCGGCGCTGCTTCTGCAACAGGGCCTGAGGGGAGGTCTCGGCAAACCCGGCTCGGCCAGCCGGGAACCGTCAAGGATTGATGGCCGCAGTGTTGGATCCAACCATGACCCAGAAGAGGAATGTGACGTGATCAATAAGCAGAACCTTCGCATCAACGTGCTTGCTGCCGCCATGCTGTCGATGACCGCCGCAGGCGCGGTCCACGCCGCTGACCTGCCGACCCGCGAGCCGGTGCGCCAGGCCAGCACCACCGAAGCGGGCGCCGAGCGCATCATCGTGAAGTATCGCGCCGGTACCGCTGCTGCCAGCGACCGCTCGGCCAAGCTGTCCACGGTGCAGTCCGCACTCACCCGCGCCAGCCTGTCCGGTGGCACCAGCCGTGCCAGCGCGATGGGCCCGCAGGTGGTGCGCAAGCTCGGCATCGGTGCCGACGTGATCCGCCTGAAGGGCCGCCTGGCCCCGGCCGAACTGCAGCGCGTGCTGAAGGAACTCAAGGCCGACCCGTCGGTCCAGTACGCCGAAGCCGACGTCAAACTGCGCCGCACCGAACTGCGCGCGGGCGACGTGAAGCCGGCCCTGGTGCCGAACGATCCGCTCTACGCGCAGTACCAGTGGCACCTGAGCAACCCCACCGGCGGCATCAACGCACCGTCGGCCTGGGACGTTTCGCAGGGCGAAGGCGTGGTCGTCGCCGTGCTCGACACCGGCATCCTGCCGCAGCATCCGGATCTGGTCGGCAACCTGCTGGAAGGCTACGACTTCATCAGCGACGCCGAGACCTCGCGCCGTGCCACCGACGACCGCGTGCCGGGCGCGCAGGACTACGGTGACTGGGTGGAAAACGCCAACGAGTGCTACAACGGCTCGCAGCCGGAAGACAGCTCCTGGCACGGTACCCACGTGGCCGGCACCGTCGCCGAGCAGACCAACAACGGCGTCGGCATGGCCGGTGTCGCACACAAGGCCAAAGTCCTGCCGGTGCGCGTGCTCGGCAAGTGCGGTGGCTACCTCTCCGACATCACCGATGCGATCACCTGGGCGTCGGGTGGCACCGTCGCCGGCATTCCGGCCAACACCAACCCGGCTGAAATCATCAACATGAGCCTGGGTGGCAGTGGTGCGTGCGCAGGCGCCTACCAGGATGCGATCAGCGGCGCGATCTCGCGTGGCACGACCGTGGTGGTGGCCGCCGGCAACGAAACCGACAATGCCGCCAACTACCGCCCGGCCAGCTGCGAAGGCGTGGTGACCGTGGGTGCGACCCGCATCACCGGTGGCATCACCTACTACTCCAACTACGGCACGCGCGTGGATCTGTCCGGCCCGGGCGGCGGTGGCAGCGTGGACGGCAACCCGGGTGGCTTCATCTGGCAGTCCGGTTCGAATGCGGCCACCACGCCGGACTCCGGCACCTACAGCTACATCGGCATGGGCGGTACTTCGATGGCATCGCCGCACGTGGCCGGTGTTGCTGCCCTGGTGCAGAGTGCGCTCATCGCCAACGGCAAGGATCCGCTGGCCCCGGCGGCCCTGCGTGCGCTGCTGAAGGAAACCGCGCGTCCGTTCCCGGTCACCATCCCGGCCTCCACGCCGATCGGCACCGGTATCGTCGATGCCAAGGCCGCGCTGGCCAAGGCCCTGGCCGAGCCGTGCACCGAGAACTGCGAGCCTGAAGGCATCCCGCTGACCAACAAGGTCGCCCTCAGCGGCGTGGCCGGCGCCACCGGCAGCGAGACGGTCTATACCTTCGAGGCCGTCGCCGGCAAGCAGCTGAGCGTGCTGACCTACGGTGGCACCGGCAACGTGTCGGTGTACGTGGCGCAGGGCCGCGTGCCGACCGCCACCGACAACGATGCCAAGTCCAGCCGCCCGGGCAACACCGAGACCGTGCGTGTTGCCAAGCCGGTGGCAGGCACCTACTACGTGAAGGTGGTGGGCGAAGCGGCTTTCAGCGGCGTGACCATTCTGGCCACCCAGTAAGGGCCACGCTTGCACGAAATGTCGTAAGTGAATTGGCGACGCCCGTTACTGGAAGGTGACGGGCGTCGTCTTTCATGGTCCTGCGCGCACAAGGCAGCGGAAGTCCGGGCTGAACTGCTAAAGTCGGGAGGATCGACAGGAGAGTCATGTGAACGCGCTCGCTGCCACTGCCATCGACGACGCCGAAGGCCGCATCCTCGATGCGCTGCTGGCGCGCGGGCGCCTCAAGGAAGGCGACCTGGCGCGCGCACGGCCGCTGCACGCCGAAGCCGGTGGCAGCCTGCTGGGGCTGCTGGTGCGGCTGGGGCTGGTGTCCGAGCGTGACCAGGCGCAGGCCAGTGCCGATGTACTGGGCCTGCCGCTGCTGGAAGGCAAGCAGCTGCCCGAAGCACCGCCGCAGTCGCTGGCCGAAGGCCTGCCGTTGTCGCTGCGTTTCCTGAAGCAGTTCCACGTGTGCCCGCTGGCGCTGGATGAACACGGCGTACGCCTGTGGCTGGCCGATGCCCACGATGCCTATCCGCAGCAGGCCGTGCAGCTGGCGCTGGGCGTACCGGTCAGCCCGGTGCTGGGCATGCGCGCGGAGATCGACGACCTGGTCGAGCGCTGGTTCGGCCAGGGCCGCAGCGCGATGGGTGCGATCGTGGAAACCGCAGATGGTGAAGGCGGCGCGGTCGATGACATCGAACACCTGCGCGACCTCGCTTCCGAAGCCCCGGTCATCCGCCTGGTCAACCTGGTCATCCAGCGTGCGGTGGAACTGCGCGCCTCGGACATCCACGTCGAACCGTTTGAAAGCCGGCTGAAGGTACGTTACCGCGTCGATGGCGTGCTGGTGGAAGGCGAAAGCCCGCCGGCCAACCTCACCGCCGCGGTCATCAGCCGCATCAAGATCATGGCCCGGCTCAACATCGCCGAACGCCGCCTGCCGCAGGACGGCCGCATCATGCTGCGCGTGCAGGGCAAGGAACTGGACCTGCGCGTGAGCACCGTGCCGACCGCGCACGGCGAAAGCGTGGTGATGCGACTGCTCGACCGCGAAACCGTGGTGTTCGATTTCCACCGGCTCGGCTTCACCGATGCGTTCCTGCCGCAGTTCCGCAAGGTGCTCGAGCAGCCGCACGGCATCCTGCTGGTCACCGGCCCGACCGGCTCGGGCAAGACCACAACGCTGTACACCGCGCTGAGCCAGCTCAACACCGCCGACGTCAAGATCATCACGGTCGAGGATCCGGTCGAGTACCAGATCGAAGGCATCAACCAGATCCAGGCCAAGCCGCAGATCGGCCTGGACTTCGCCAACGCGCTGCGCAGCATCGTCCGCCAGGACCCGGACATCATCATGATCGGCGAAATGCGCGACCTGGAAACCGCGCGCATCGCCATCCAGTCGGCGCTGACCGGCCACCTGGTGCTGTCCACACTGCACACCAACAACGCAGCCGGCGGCATCACCCGCCTGCTCGACATGGGCGTGGAGGATTACCTGCTCACGTCCACCATCAACGGCATCCTCGCCCAGCGCCTGGTGCGCCGCCTGGAGCCCACCCACGCCGAGCGCTACGAAGCCTCGCCGGAGGAGATCGAACGTTTCGAACTGCGCCGCCTGCAGCCGCAGGGGCCGATCCACCTGTTCCGCCCGAAGCCCTCGGCACTGGCACCGACCGGTTACCTGGGCCGCACCACCATCATGGAGTTCCTGGTGATGAACGACGCGCTGCGGCGCGCGGTGATGCGGCGCGACGGCATGGGCGAGATCGAACGCATCGCCCGCGAGGGCGGCATGCGCACCATGTACGAAGACGGCCTGTCCAAGGCCCTGAGCGGGCAGACGACCATCGAGGAAGTCCTGCGCGTGACCGAGGAGGGTTGATGCGCGCGGGAGATCGACGCTGACATGCCCACGTACCGCTACAAGGCACTGAACCCGCACGGTGAAGTCTTCGACGGGCAGATGGAAGCGGCCAGCGAGGCCGAGCTGATCGCACGCCTGCAGGACCAGGGCCATCTGCCGATGGAAACGCGCCTGGCCGAGGGCGGCGCGGCAGGTGGCAGCAGCCTGGGCAGCCTGTTCCGCCCGCGGCCCCTGCAGGGCGCGGCGCTGCTGCAGTTCACCCAGCAGCTGTCGACCCTGCTCGGTGCCGGCCAGCCGCTGGACCGCGCGTTGTCGATCCTGCTCGGCCTGCCCGAGGACGAACGTTCGCGGCGCGCGATCACCGACATCCGCGACGTGGTGCGTGGCGGTGCGCCGCTGTCGACGGCGCTGGAGCGCCAGCACGGCCTGTTCTCGCGCCTGTACGTGAACATGGTGCGCGCCGGCGAGGCCGGCGGCAGCCTGCACGAAACCCTGCAGCGCCTGGCCGATTACCTCGAACGCAGCCGCGCGCTGCAGGGCAAGGTCATCAACGCACTGGTCTACCCGGCCATCCTGCTGGTGGTGGTCGGTGGCGCCCTGCTGTTCCTGCTCGGCTACGTGGTGCCGCAGTTCGCGCAGATGTACGAAAGCCTGGACGTGGCCCTGCCATGGTTCACCAACGCGGTGCTGCAGCTGGGCCTGTTCGTGCGCGACTGGTGGATCCTGCTGCTGGTGGTGCCGGGCGTGTTCACCCTGCTGCTGGAACGGCAGCTGCGGCAACCGGCGTTCCGCCTGGCGCTGGATGGCTGGCTGCTGCGGCGGCGCGGCATCGGCCGCCTGCTGGGCGAACTGGAAACCGCACGCCTGGCCCGCACCCTGGGCACGCTGCTGCGCAACGGCGTACCGCTGCTGGGCGCGCTGGGCATCGCCCGCAACGTGCTGGGCAACCGCGCGCTGGCCGCCGATCTGGACACCGCCGCCGACGAAGTGAAGAACGGTGCCGGCCTGTCGCTGGCACTGTCGCGCGGCAAGCGCTTCCCGCGCCTGGCGCTGCAGATGATCCAGGTCGGCGAGGAGTCCGGCGCCCTCGATACCATGCTGCTCAAGGCCGCCGACACGTTTGAACAGGACAGTGCCCGCCGCATCGACCGCCTGCTGGCGGCGATGGTGCCGGCCATCACCCTGGTGCTGGCATCGGTGGTCGGCGCGGTCATCGTCGCCGTGCTGGTGCCGCTGTACGACCTCACAAACGCCATCGGCTGACGATGGCCTTCCCTGCAACCCCGACTCACCGCAACTGAAAGGACCGACCATGCTTGCTTCCCGTCGACCGATCCGCCTGTCCTTCGCCAGCGCACGCCACCAGAGCGGCATGAGCCTGCTGGAAATCATCATCGTCATCGTGCTGATCGGTGCGGTGCTGACCCTGGTCGCCAGCCGCGTGCTCGGCGGTGCCGACCGCGGCAAGGCGAACATCGCCAAGGCCCAGGTGCAGACCGTGGCCTCGAAGATCGACAACTACCAGATCGACACCGGCAAGCTGCCCGGTTCGCTCAATGACCTGGTGACCGCACCGGCCGGCGTCGGTGGCTGGCTGGGCCCGTATGCCAAGGCCGCCGATCTCAACGATCCGTGGGGCCATGCGCTGGAATACCGCGCGCCGGGCGAAGGCCAGGCCTACGACCTGGTCAGCCTGGGCAAGGACGGCAAGACCGGCGGCAGCAGCGTCGACGCCGATATCCGTTACGAGCCGTAAACCCGCATGAGGCTGTCCCTGCCGCGTCGGCTGCCCAGCCCGCGCCTGCACGGCAGGCGCGCCACCGGCATGTCGCTGCTGGAGATGCTGCTGGTGATCGCGCTGATCGCGGCCATCGGCCTGATCACGGCCGCCGGCCTGTCGCGTGGCTTTGCCGGCATGCAGCTGCGCAGCGCCGGCAAGGACATCGCCAACCAGCTGCGCATGGTGCGCGCGCAGGCGATCGCACGCGGCGAGCCGCAGCGCTTCGTGATCGAGCCGGCCGAGCATCGCTGGCAGGGCGCCAACCAGCGCCAGGGCACGGTGCCCGAACCGGTGCAGGTGCAGTTCGAAGGGGCCGCGCAGCTGTCCGATGCAGCAGGGCAGGGCGTGATCGAGTTCCATCCCGATGGCGGCTCCAGTGGCGGCCGCATCCGCCTGCAGCGCGGTGCCGCCGAATGGCGCATCGATGTCGGCTGGCTGACCGGCGAGGTCCGTTCCGGTCCATGGCGGGCGCAATGAAACAGTCGGTGCGTGGCTTCACCCTGCTCGAAGTGATCGTGGCCTTCGCCCTGCTGGGCCTGGCCCTGACGCTGCTGCTGGGCAGCCTGTCCGGCGGCGCGCGCCAGGTGCGTGAGGCCGAGCTTCGCACCCGAGCGGTACTGCACGCGCAGTCGCTGCTGGCCAGCGCCGGTGTCGACGCGCCGCTGCAGGCCGGCAGCCAGAGTGGTGAGTGGGAACAGGGCCGTTACCACTGGCAGCTGCAGGTGCAGCCCTGGAGCGAGCCGCGTGCCGGCGATGTCGCGCCGACGCAGTCACCGGGTGCGCCGTGGCTGGCCGAACTGCAGCTGCAGGTGC
Source organism: Stenotrophomonas sp. S39 (assembly GCF_016624665.1). Classification (NCBI taxonomy): domain Bacteria; kingdom Pseudomonadati; phylum Pseudomonadota; class Gammaproteobacteria; order Lysobacterales; family Lysobacteraceae; genus Stenotrophomonas; species Stenotrophomonas sp. S39. Next base: position 19,415 of record NZ_JACVTT010000067.1, read on the forward strand.
GCTGGGGTGATGGCGACCGCGAGCGACTGCAATGGCGCACCCTTCGCCTGTTGCCGCCGGACCTGGAGAGCGCACGATGAAGCGCCGCGCCGCCGGTTTCACCCTCGTCGAAGTCATGCTGGCCACCGTGCTGCTGGCCGGTGGCCTCGCATTGGCGTTCGCCAGCGTGCGCGCGGCGATGGCGGTCAGCCAGCGTGGCGAACAGATCGCCGCCGACAGCGAGCGCATGCGCGCGGTGCAGGCGCTGCTGCGGCGGCAGCTGGGCGGTGCAATGCGCAGCCCGATCGAGGTACCCGATCCCACCCGCGAACCGGTGTATTTCCAGGGCGATGACGAAGGCATGCAGTTCGTCGCCGATCTGCCCGGCTATCTCGGCCGCGGTGGCCCCTACCTGCATACCCTGCAGGTGGACGGTGCCCCCGGGCAGCGGCGGCTGCTGCTGGACATGGTGCTGCTGCAGGAAGGCGAACGCCTGCCGGAAACCCCGCCGCGCCCGCCCGAAGTGCTGGCCGACGGCTTGAAGGACGTGACGCTGCGCTACCGCGGCGTCGATCCTGCCAACGGGCAGATGAGCGACTGGCTGCCGCGCTGGGACGACACCCGGCGGCTGCCGCTGCTGGTGGAAGTGCAGGTCGTGCCGCAGCGTGGCGCGGCGTGGCCGCCGCTGGTGGTCGCACCGCGCGCCGGCGGCCTGGGAGGCGCGCGATGAACGCACGGCGCGGGGCCGCCCTGGTGCTGGTGCTGTGGCTGATCGCGCTGATGACCGCTCTGGTCGGTGCCTTCGCGCTGACCGCACGCGTGGAGCACCTGCAGCAGCGGGTGCTCGACGATGATGCGCGCGGCCAGGAACGCGCCCGTGCCGGCATGGAGTACGCGCTGCTGCGCCTGCGCCCGGACCCGCAGCGGCCGGCCTGGCAGGCGGACGGGCGCACCTACCGCTGGCAGTACGATGATGTGCCCGTCGAGATCCGGGTGGTGGACGAGAACGGCAAGATCAACCTGAACCTGGCCGACGCGACGCTGCTGGATGCGTTCCTGCAGGCGTTGGGCGAATCGCCCGAGCAGTCCCGGCAGCTGGCCGGCGCCATCATCGACTGGCGCGATGAAGACAGCCTGCTGCAGCCGGGCGGCGGTGCCGAGGCACCCGATTACGCCGCTGCGGGCCTGCCGTACGGCCCGCGCAACAAGCGTTTCGAGACCCTGGGTGAACTGCAGCGCGTGCTCGGCATGCGTGCGTCGCTGTATGCGGCGATGCTGCCGTACCTGACGCTCTACAGCCGGCAGGCGCGTCCCGATCCGCGCGTCGCAGGTGCACCGGTGTTGACCGCATTGGGCCTGGATGCCGAGCAGGTGCTGGCGCAGCGCGCCCAGCTGGAGCGTGACGAAGGTTCCGGAGCGATGCCGTCAATGCTTGCCAGCGGCAGCGGCACCTATAGTATCGAGTCCCGTGCCATCGACGGCAGCGGTCGCTTGTCGGTTCTGCAGGCGGTGGTACGCAATGGATCGGGCGGTGTGCCCGGACGAACCTACACGGTGCTTCGCTGGGAGCAGGGAATGGCAGCACGATGACGGCATGGCAGGACAGCCTGCGGCAGGTACAGGGGCGGATCGGCCCAGGTGCGGGCCGTTTCCTGCGCTGGTGGCGGCAGTCCCTGTTGGCCTGGGTGCCTGCGCGTTGGCAGTGGGCGCTGGGCTGGTCGCAGACCCGCCTGCTGCTGCAGCGGCAGGGTGACCTGCTGCAGGTCTGGCGCGAAGCCGGGCAGGGCCTGGAGCCGGTGGCGAGCCTGCCATGGCCGACCCAGCCGGCCGATCTGGACCGGGTGCTGGACGCGCGCCTGCGCCGCCTTCCGCGGGTCTGGCTGCTGGCCGACGCGCAGGTCCTGCGCCGCAACCTGCGCCTGCCCATGGCCGCTGGCGACCGCCTGCGCGCGGTGGTCGGCTACGAGATCGACCGGCAGACGCCGTTCGAATCCAGCCAGGTCAGCTATGACGTACGCGAACGTGGCAGTGCCGGCGAAGGCCTGCTGCAGGTCGAACTGGTGGCCTGGCCGCTGCGCCAGCTCGATGCCTGGCGCGGCCAGGTGGGTGCCTGGGCCGATGCGCTGTCCGGTGTCGACGCCCTCGACGCGCAGGGCCAGCCGCTGCAGGTCAACCTGCTGCCGCAGGCCCAGCGCCAGCCACGGCATGACCCGACACGGCGCTGGAACCTGCTGCTCGGCCTGGCCGCGCTGGTGATGCTGGTGCTGGCCGCCACCCAGGTGCTGGACAACCGCCGCGAGGCGGCCGATGCGCTGCGCGCTGAAGTCGAGCGCAGCGCCCGCAGTGCGCGTGGCGTGGCCAGCGAACGCAGCGAGCTGCAGGCGCTGCTGGACGGTGCCGCGTTCCTCGAAAAACAGCGTGCCCAGCGCGCCAGCACGGTGGAGCTGTGGAACGAACTGACCCAGCGCCTGCCCAATGGCACCTACCTGGAAAAACTGGCCATCGAAAACAACAACCTGCAGCTGATCGGCCTCAGCAGCGAAGCCTCGCAGCTGGTGCAGCTGCTGCAGGATGCGCCGCAGTGGCGCAAGGTCAACCTGACCGGCGTGCTGCAGGCCGATGGTGCCGGCAGTGGCCGTGACCGCTTCACCCTGACCGCCGAACTGCAGCCGGTGCCGGTGGCCTCGCCCGCCGCGCCCGCCGCCCCAGCCAGGGAGGCGGCCGATGCCGATGCCAAACCCGCGCCGTGACCGCTGGCTGGCGCTGGCACTGCTGGTAGCGGTGCTGGGCCTGGCCTACCTGCTGCTGGTGCACCCGTGGTTCACCCAGCCGCTGCTGGCCGTCAATGCCGACGTGGCCGCACTGCGCGAGCGCCAGCAGCGCGTGCAGGCACAGCTGCAGCAGCAGCCGCAGATCGAACAGCGCCTGCAGCAGACCCGCGAGGCCCTGCAGCAGCGCCCCGGGTTCCTGCGCGAAGCGACCGCCGAAGCGGCCGCCGCGGCCCTCGGCGCGCGCGTGCAGGACGCGGTGGCCAATGCCAGCCCGGGCAACCGCAGCTGCACCATCAGCAACCGCACGCCGCTCACCGACAACCGCCGCGACGCCGAGTTCGTGCGCGTGGCCATGCAGGTGCGCCTGCGCTGTGGCGTGGCCGAACTGGCCACCGTGCTGCACAGCCTGGAAACGGGCAGCCCGCGCCTGTTCGTGGACAACCTCAACCTGATCGCGCAGCGCTTCCAGCAATCGGCGAATGAATCGGGCCTGGGCCTGGATGTGTCGTTCGAGCTGGCCGGCTACCTGCTGCCCGCGGCCAGTGCTGATGCCGCCGCGCCAGCGGCAGCCGCGGCGCCGGCACCGACGCCAGCTGCCGATGCCGGCGCTGCACCGGCCGAACCGCCGGTGGAAGCGGAGGGCACCGATGAAACGTGACCCGATCACGCTGCGCACCGGTTTCCTGCTGGCCCTGGCCGGCTGGGCCGGCGCGATCTGGCTGGCCACCGGCTTCGGCCTGGGCAGCCGCCTGCCGGCCGCCGACAGCGATGCCGCCGCGCAGGCCGTACTGCCCGCCCTGCCGCCAATGGCGGCCGAGCGCATGTCCGCTGCCGACAGCTTCAGCGCCATCGGCGAACGCCCGCTGTTCGCCGAGGACCGTCGGCCCCGGCCCTACCTGCTGGGCGGCAGCGAACCGGCGGCCAGTGCTGCCTTGCGCCTGACCGGCGTGCTGCTCACCGACAGCTTCAGCATGGCGACCTTCACCACCGATCAGAACCGCTCCCTGCGGCTGCGCCTGAACGGTGAAGCCGTGGATGGCTGGCAGCTGGTCGCGCTGGAACCACGCCAGGCCACGGTGATCGGCCCCAGTGGCAGCCAGGTGCTGGAACTGGCCACCTTCAACGGGCAGGGGGGCGAACCGCCGACCGTGCTGCGTGGCGCCAATGGTGCGGTCCCGCCGGCCGCTGCCCTGCCGCCGCCACCACCGCCCCCCGCCGCCGCCTCTGCCGCGTCCAATGCGCGGCCCAGCCCCGATGTCGTCAGCGCTGCCGCCGCTGTGGCCGCCTCGGCAAACGCACCATCGCCGGCCGCCCCCGCCAACAACGGCCCCAGCGAAGCGCAGATGCAGGCCATCCGCGAACGCATCCAGGCCCGTCGCCGTCAGCTGCAGCAACAGCAGCAACAGCAGCAACAACCGTCGCCGCCCCCGGGCGATGGCACCAACCGATAGAGTGAATGCATGAACCTGCGTTTTCTGCCCTGGTCCCTCGCCCTGACGCTGCTGGTTGGCTGCGCCACCGTGTCCGGCCCGCATGTCCATCGCAGTGCCACCACGCCGCCGCCGCAGGCCGGTGCCGCCGCCGCCGATCCGCAGGTGGTCGAAGGTGATGCCGCCGCCGGTACGCCGCAGGCGGTGATCCGCCGTGGCAGCGGCACGATGATCAACCGCGAGGCGGCGCGTGCGCCGTCACCGGCCCTGCACTCGGCCAGCGGCGGCAGCGCCACCTTCAACTTCGAAGGCGAGTCGGTGCACGCCGTGGTCAAGGCGATCCTCGGCGACATGCTCGGGCAGAACTACGTCATCGCCCCGGGCGTGCAGGGCACGGTCACCCTGGCCACGCCCAAGCCGGTGTCGCCGGCACAGGCCTTGAACCTGCTGGAAATGGTGCTGGGCTGGAACAACGCCCGCATGGTCTACAGCGGTGGCCGCTACAACATCGTCGCCGCCGACCAGGCGCTGGCCGGTACCGTCGCACCCAGCACCGCACCGGCCTCCAGTGCCCGCGGCTTCGAGGTGCGGGTGGTGCCGCTGCAGTTCATTTCCGCCAGCGAGATGAAGAAGGTGCTGGAGCCGTATGCGCGGCCGAACGCCATCGTCAACGTCGACACCGGCCGCAACGTCATCACCCTCGGTGGCACCCGCGCCGAGCTGGAAAACTACCTGCACACCGTCGAGATCTTCGACGTTGACTGGCTGTCGGGCATGTCAGTGGGCGTGTTCCCGATCCAGTCGGGCAAGGCCGAGCAGGTTGCCAGCGATCTGGAGAAGGTGTTCGGCGAAGACAGCAAGACGCCCAGCGCCGGCATGTTCCGCTTCCTGCCACTGGAAAACGCCAACGCCGTGCTGGTGATCACCCCGCAGGTGCGCTACCTGGACCAGATCCAGCAGTGGTTGGACCGCATCGACACCGCCGGTGGCAGCGCACGGCTGTTCTCCTACGAGCTGCGCTACATCAAGGCGCGTGACCTCGCCCAGCGCCTGGCCGAAGCCTTCGCCAGCAGCAACAGCCGCAACAACCGCAGCTCGCCGGCCGGGCTGGCCCCGGGCGCCATGCCGATGCAGCTGGACAGCCGTGGCGGCAACAGCAGCAACAGCGACATCGTCGATGTCGGCAGCAACAACGGTACGGGTACGTCCAACGCCAGCGGCGGCATGACCAGCACGATGAACCTGCCGCAGCGCCAGGAAGGCAACATCAGCGTCAGCCTGGACGTGGAAGGTGACACCGTCGGTGTGTCGGCGGTGGAAGAAACCAATGCACTGCTGGTGCGCGCCACGCCGCAGGCCTGGCGCTCGATCCGCGAAGTGATCGAGAAGCTGGACGTGATGCCGCTGCAGGTGCACATCGAAGCCCAGGTGGCTGAGGTCGATTTGAATGGCGACCTGAAGTACGGCGTCAACTGGTTCTTCGAAAATGCCGTGCAGGGCCAGGATTTCACCGGTTCCACCGGCGGCGCCACCCTGCCCAGCGCGCTGGGCCGCAACATCTGGGGCAGCTTCGCCGGCGCCATCACCGGCAGCGAGACCGGTTGGACGTTCCTCGGCAAGAATGCTGCCGCCGTGGTCAGCGCACTGGACCAGGTGACCAACCTGCGCCTGTTGCAGACCCCGTCCATCTTCGTGCGCAACAACGCCGAGGCGCAGCTCAACGTCGGCACCAGGATTCCGATCAACACGGTGTCGGTCAACACCGGTATCAGTGACAACACCTACAGCTCGGTGCAGTATCTGGAGACGGGTGTGATCCTCAAGGTGCGCCCGCGCATCACCCGCGATGGCGTGGTGTTCCTCGACATCGTGCAGGAAGTGAGCGCGGCAGGCGCCATTCCGGCGGGTTGCGACCCGACCAAGACTACCTGCAACCCGCCGATCAATACCCGCAAGGTGTCCACCGAGGCCGCGCTGCAGAGCGGGGACACGATCATGCTCGCCGGTCTGATCACCAACTCCGACGAAGACACGTCCAGGGGCGTGCCGGGGCTGAGCCGGCTGCCGATCGTTGGCGGCCTGTTCGGCAACAAGGCCCGCTTGAACAAGCGTTCGGAAGTGATCGTGCTGCTGACCCCGACGATCGTGCGCAACGGGCAGGAAGCGCGGACGCTGACCGACGAATACAGCAATCGCTTCCGCGCGATGGAGCCGTTCCCCACCCGCGAGCGCAAGAAGTAGGGGTTTTTTTGTGGCAGGGCTTGCAGCCCTGCACCTGCAGAGGCAAAGGCAACAGCAACAGCGGGCTATCCGTGGGATGGCGGGGCGGTGTGGGTGGTCAGGACACGCCTCTGACAGTTGGCCGGCGGCTGTTGGTGGGTGCCGACCGTTGGTCGGCACATCTGTCGGATATCGAATGAATTCATCCACGCATGGCGTGGATCTACTGGTAACGGCGGCTGTTGGTAGGTGTCGACCTTGGTCGACACATCTTTCAGATATCGAATGAATTCATCCGTGTCGACCAAGGTCGACACCCACCCACAGCAGCAGGTTCCAACAGCCGCAGGAAACTGTCGAAGGCGGGGTGGGTCCGGTTGAGGGGGTGTGTGATCTGGCTCCCCGTCAGCGGACGCCAAGAAGCGATACTTTGATCGCACTTGGAGATTCCCTATGTCCCGTATTACCCGCCGTAGCTATACCGATGAGTTCAAGCACCAGGCCGTGGAGCTGGCCGAATCGCTTGGCCCAGCCGCAGCGGCCCGTCAGTTGGAAATGTCGGTCAAGACGCTGGCAAATTGGGTTGACGCGGTCCGTGCTGGGCGCTCGTTGACGTCTGAGGCTCGCAGGCCAG
>NZ_JACVTT010000068.1:0-26050 GCF_016624665.1 Stenotrophomonas sp. S39
GGCTTTCAGTTCCCGCCCCGGTTCGTCCCGGCCGCTGGCGGGCTGCCCGGGGTGCCCGATTCCATGGGGTTGCCGGCCAGCGGCCGGCACTACCCGATGCCGTCAGCGCGGCTGCTTCACCGGCAGCACCACGCGGAAGCGCGAGCCGACGCCGGGCGTGCTGTCCAGGTCGATGCGGCCGTGGTGCTTGTTGATGATGCTGTAGGAGATCGACAGGCCCAGGCCGGTGCCGCTGCCGACCGGCTTGGTGGTGAAGAACGGATCGAAGATGCGCTGGCGCAGCTCCGGCGAAATGCCGCCACCGGTATCCTCGAACTCGACCCAGACCGTGTCGCCGTCCACGCCGGTGCGCACGGTGATGGTGCCGCGCTCGGCGATGGCGTGGCCGGCGTTGAGCAGCAGGTTCATGTAGACCTGGTTCAACTCCGACGGCAGGCATTCCACCAGCGGCAGCTGGCCGAACTCACGGTGCAGGGTGACCTTGTACTTGAGCTCGTTCCAGATGATGTTGATGGTTGATTCCAGGCCGGAATGCAGGTCCACCAGCTTCCACGACTCGTCGCGACCGGAATACGAGAAGTCCTTCAGGTCGCGCACGATGCGGGTCACCCGCTCGATGCCCTCGCGCGATTCGGCCATCAGCTGCGGCAGGTCGCGGCTGATGAAATCGATGTCGAGGCGGTCACGGATATCGTCGATTTCCGGAATCAGCGCCTTCGGGTCCGGCGCGCGCAGGGCCCGCTCGTAAGCTTCGATCACGGTGAACAGGCTGCGCAGGTATTCCTGCAGGCTGCCGAGGTTGGAGTGCACGTAGCCGATCGGGTTGTTGATCTCGTGCGCAACGCCGGCGGCCAGCTGGCCGATGGAGGCCATCTTTTCCGACTGCAGCAGCTTTTCCTGGGTGCCGTTGAGGCGCAGGTAGGCCTGGCGCAGTTCGGCATGGCGCTGCTGCAGTTCGCGCTCGTAGTCTTCCTGCCCTTCGATGGGGCGGAACAGGGCCAGATAGTGGCCACTGCCGGGTTGGCCGTGGTGGTACAGGTGGGCGATGACCACCCCCTCGCCGACCGGCAGACTGCCGTTCCACTGCCCGTGCAGGCGCGCCTGCTCCAGCGCATCCGGCGGCAGCAGCTCGCGCAGGCGCTGCGGGGCCGCTGCGGCGGCTTCTTCACTGCCCAGCAGGTTCTGCGCGGCCGGATTGGCCAGGGCCACCTGACCGTCTTCGGTGAACAACAGCAGCCCTTCGCGCAGGCGCTCTAACAGGGCCTGCAGCACCGGCTGCGGGGGAAGGGGGGCGGTAACCAGGGCGTTGGCGGCAGACACGGCGACTCGGGGGCTTGCGAACAGGCGCCCAATATACGCGCTGCCGCGCAGCGCAGCAGCCTGCCGGCACACCGGGCCATGCCCGGCGGAGGTCTGATCCCCGTGGCGCACCGACTGCATCCACGCATGGCGTGGATCTACTGCCGGGGTATCGGTAGCGCCGGGCCATGGCCGGTGGAGGTCTGATCCTCGTGGCGCACCGACTGCATCCACGCATGGCGTGGATCTACTACCGGGGTATCGGTAGCGCCGGGCCATGGCCGGCGGAGGTCTGATCCCCGTGGCGCACCGACCGCATCCACGCATGGCGTGGATCTACTGCCGGGGTGCGCCCCGGGCCGGTCAGGCGACGGCGAGTGGCCGGCGTGCGTTGACCGTGTGCGCCTGGCCCTTGGCGTCGTACGAGGACGATGCCTCGGTGCGACCGAGCTGGCGCAGCGCCCAGTCCACCTCGCGGCGGCGGCGCGACAGCAGCACGCCATTGGCGCGGTTGCGCTCGGCCAGTGCCTGCAGCTGCTCGGCCTCGCCCAGCGGCGGGGTCGTATCCAGGGCACGCAACGCCTCCAGCTTGGCGCCGGTAGCGCGGATCAGCGCGTGCACATCGTGCTCGACCAGGGCCTGGTGTTCGACATCCAGGGCCTGGGCAAGTCGCTGAAGATGTTCACTCATCGCCGCGGTCATCCCTGCAGCTGCTGGTCCAGTTCAAGCATGCGCGATGCAATCGCGTCCGGATTGATCTTGTAGCTGCCGTTCTGCAGCGACTCGCGCACGGCGGCGACACGCTGGGTGTCGATGGCCGGGGCGGTGCTCAGCTCACGCTCGAGCGCCTGCAGGTTGGTCGCCTCGCCGGTCAGGCGCAGGCTGTCAGCGGCCTCCACCGGGCGGGCCGGTGCATCACCGCTGACGCCCGGCTTGGTGGCCGGGGTCGTCACGCTGCGCAGTGCCTGGGGGACCTGCAGGTTGCCGTCGATTTTCTGGCTCATGGGGTGTCCTGGAGTTGCCGTTCACAAGGGATAACGACCGCAGGGCCGTGATCTTTAGGGAAATCTCTTACTTTTTCAACGCGCCACGATTACGTCACCATGGGCGTCCACTGTCCCCTGCACGATGCGGCGGGAGGACAGGTTTTCAACGGAAACGCGCTCGTTCTCGCCTGCATCGCCCATCGCCCGGCCCACTATGCGCACCTCGACCGAGCCGCGCCGGGACACCAGGGCCACGTTGTCTCCTCGCTTGATGAGACGCTCGGTGACCAGGTCGTTGGCCGACAGCAGGCTTCCGGCCTGCAGCGGCCTGCGGGCCATACGACCGACAGCGCTTGCGGGATCGGACAATACGGCGCCGGCGATCCGGGCTGCGTCACGCTGGGCAGTACTGATATCGGCCGCTGCCAGGGTTTCTCCAGTGGCAATGCCACGGGTGAGCACCAGCACCGCCTGGTTGTGGCGCACCTTCACCGGCACGAACAGGCGCCAGCCCCCGGCATCGGGGCAGCTGACCTCCACCGTGGTGTTGGCGGTGGGCTGCACCTGCAGGGCGGAGCCGCAGCGCGGCAGGCGCAGCGCGTCGGCCACCACGGCCTCGCCTTCGCTGCCGGCCGCCAGGGTCGACAGCGCCGCCGTGCGGATGCTGGCCACCGGCTGCCAATCGACAGCGGCCGCCCACGGCGAGGCGAGCGCCAGTGCAATGCCCAATAGAGATGTGATCCGGCGCATGGCGCCTCCTGCTCGGAAAGACCTGGCCGGGTGCGTGCAAGCGGCGTGCCAGCGCTCTGCCCTTGTACAGCGGTCGACTAACAGTCGACCCTACCAATCGAGCGGTCGACCAACGGTCGACCCTACAAGATGCATCGCAACCGACAGAGCGCCCTCAAGTTCGGCCGCCCCTGCGCCGATACAGCAGCCATGTCCCATGACCTGCTCAACCGGATCGACCAGCGGACCCGACTGGCCGGCCACAATCGCCTGGCGCTGCTGCTGTTCCGTCTCGGCGGACGTCAGCTTTTTGGCGTCAATGTCTTCAAGGTGCAGGAAGTCCTGCGCCGCCCGGAGCTGTTCCAGGTACCCGGGCTGCCCGGCCAGTTCGCCGGCGTGGCCGATGTGCGTGGCCGTTCGGTGCCGGTGCTGGACCTGGGCCTGGCCATCGGCCACCCCGAGCGTGAGCCGGACGCGGACACCGCCCCCGGCTACCTGGTGGTGACCGAGTTCAACCGGTCCATCCAGGGGTTCCTGGTGAGCGGGGTCGAGCGCATCGTCAATATCGCGGTGGAAGACATCCACCCGCCGCCGGAGCTGGGCGCCGAATCGAGCTACCTGACCGCGGTGACCCGCTTCCAGGGCGAGCTGATCCAGGTGATCGACGTGGAAAGCGTGCTGGCCGACATCGCCCAGATCCGTGGCGAGGCCGTGCTGGACCCGACCATGGCCATGCCGGCCGACGCCCCGCAGCTGCAGGTGCTGGTGGTGGACGACTCCCGCGTCGCCCGCCAGCAGATCCGCAGCGTACTGGACCAGCTGGGGGTCGGCGCGACCCTGCTTTCCGATGGCAAACAGGCGCTGGACCACCTGCTGCAGATCCACGCCTCGGGTGAAAACCCGGCCGACCGCTACGCCATGGTGATCTCGGACATCGAGATGCCGGCGATGGACGGCTACACGCTGACGACGGAAATCCGGCGCCACGCCGGCCTGTCCGGGCTGTATGTGCTGCTGCACACCTCCCTGTCAGGCGTATTCAACAATGCGATGGTGGAGCGCGTCGGCGCCAATGCCTTCGTGGCCAAGTACTCGCCGCACGAGCTGGCCGACTTCGTGCTGGACCGCCTGCGCAAGGTGGCGATGGCGGCGTAAGGCCGCCACCAGGGTCGGATCCCCGCAGGGGCTCCGACCCCTTTCCCAATCCGGCGGCACCGGGGTCAGAGCCCCTGCGGGGATCCGACCCCTACCCTCTTTGGCACACCCCTTGCAGCTTCCCGGGCATCGTTCCCGTGGGAGTGCACCGTGCGCAACCTGATTACCGATTACCTGGGCGTGCATGCCCAGGCCATGCCGTTGCGCGAACAGCGGATGAAGCTGATCGCCAGCAACCTTGGCAACGCCGATACCCCCGGCTACAAGGCCCAGGACCTGGACTTCGACGCCGCCCTGCGCAACGCGCAGGGCCTGGATGCCAACGGCCTGATGACCACCACGAGCGAACGGCACTACGAGATCAGTAGTGGCCTGAACCCGTTCCAGGTGGCCCGCGAAGGCGTACAGCCCAGCCTTGACGGCAACACCGTCGACCCCGATGCCGAGCGCGCTGCCTATGGCCGCGCCGCGCTGGAATATCGTGCCTCGCTCAGCTTCGTCGAGAGCAAGGTCCGTTCCATGCTCACCGCGATCACGGGGCAGTAAGCCATGAGCAACCTGCCGATCTTCGACATCGCCGGCTCCGCACTGCAGGCGCAGTCGGTGCGCATGAGCACCATCGCCTCCAACCTGTCCAACGCCGACAGCATCGCCGGCTCGGCCGACGCGGTCTACAAGCCGCTGGAGCCGATCTTCCAGGCCGTGACCAGCAAGACTGATCCGAACATCACCTCGGTCAAGGTCAAGGAAATCACCCAGAGCGATGCCGCGCCGATCAAGCGCTACGAGCCCGGCCATCCGCTGGCCGACGCCGATGGCTACATCTACCAGCCCGACGTCGATCCGGTGGCGCAGATGGTCAACCTGATCTCGACCTCGCGCAATTACCAGGCCGGCGTGGAGATGTTGACCACCGCCAAGGAACTGGCCCTGGCCACCCTGACCATGGGCCGCTGAGGCGCGCCCGCGAGGATTACCGCATGACCACCGTCACCACCCAGACCAACCAGGACGTCTACGCCGCCCTCGGCCTGAACGCCCCCAACAGCAACAGCACCAAGAAGAAGAACACGCTCGACCAGGCCGACTTCCTGCGCCTGATGACCGAGCAGCTGCAGCACCAGGATCCGTTGAAGCCGATGGACAACACGCAGATGGTCGCGCAGATGGCGCAGATGTCCACCGTGCAGGGCATCACCGACCTCAACACCTCGGTGAAGGGCTTCCAGGAATCGATGGCCAGCGACCAGGTGCTGCGTGGCGCGGCACTGGTCGGCCATGAAGTGCTGGTGCCCTCGGAAAAGCTGGTGCTCGAAGCGGAAGGTGATGTCAGCGGCACCGTGGCAGCACCCGCCGCCGGCATCGTCACCGTCGATGTCACCGATGCCAACGGCAGCAAGGTCACCTCGATCAGCGTCGAAGCCGCTGCCGCCGGCGAAGTGGCGTTCAAGTGGGACGGCAAGGACGCCAACGGCAACCGCATGGCGCCGGGCAAGTACTCCATCGTCGCCAACCACGTCGATACCGCAGGCACCAGCACCAAGCTGTCCACCTACGTGCAGGCACCGGTGGAAAGCGTGACCGTCGGCTCCGACGGCCTGTACCTGAACCTCAAGGGCCTGGGCACGGCCCCGATCGATTACGTGCTCCGCGTCAGCTGAGCCGCACCCCCGCATCTACCAGGAGCAATCCCATGGGCTTCAACGTCTCGCTGTCCGGCATCAACGCCGCCAATACCGACCTGAGCGTCACCGCCAACAACGTTGCCAACGTCAACACGGTCGGCTTCAAGCAGTCGCGCGCGGAATTCGCCGACCTGTTCGCCGCCACCAGCTACGGCCTGTCCAACAACCAGACCGGCTCCGGTGCACGCGTCACCAACGTGGCCCAGCAGTTCATCCAGGGCAACAACGACCAGACCGGCCGCAGCCTGGACATGGCCATTTCCGGTGAGGGCTTCTTCACCATGAACATGAACGGCGCACGCGTCTATTCGCGCGCCGGCAACTTCCAGACCGACTCGGCCGGTTACGTGGTCAACCCGCAGGGCGCACGCCTGCAGGTCTTCGCACCCAATGCCGATGGCACCAGCTTCGACGCCGGCCGCCTGGTCGACCTGCAGCTGCTGACCACCGACAGCCCGCCCAAGCAGACCAGCGAAGTGAAGGTGGGCTTCACCCTGCCCGCCAACGCCAAGCAGCCGACGGTCGCCGATTTCGATCCGACCGATTCCAACAGCTACAACCAGTCCAGCGGCGGCATCACCGTCTATGACTCGCTGGGCGTGAGCCACATCCAGGTGTCCTACTTCGTCAAGGACGCCGCGACCAACGGCTGGACCGTGCACAACTACGTCGATGGCGAACCGGCCGGTACTCCGACCGCGATCGCGTTCGACAACAGCGGCAAGCTCACCACCCCGGCCGATGCCAAGATCAGCCTCGGCACGTTCACCCCCACCACCGGTGCGGGCGAACTGAACATGACGCTGGATATCAGCGGTTCGACCCAGTACGGCGAGAAGTTCGCCCTGCGCAACACGCAGCAGGACGGCTATGCGGCCGGCAAGCTCAACGAGATCACCGTGTCCGACAGCGGCGTGGTCTACGCGCGCTACTCCAATGGCGATGACAAGCCGCTGGGCCAGGTGGCACTGACCAGCTTCAACAACACCCAGGGCCTGGCGCAGAAGGGCAACAACCTGTGGGTGGAAACCTTCGAGTCGGGTACCCCGCGCACTGCCGCGCCTGACAGTTCCAACCTCGGCAAGATCCAGGCCGGCGCGCTGGAAGCATCGACCGTGGACCTGACCGAGCAGCTGGTGAACATGATCACCGCGCAGCGCAACTTCCAGGCCAACGCGCAGATGATCACCACGCAGGACCAGATCACCCAGACCGTCATCAACATCCGTTGATGACCTGCTGAACCTGTCACGGAACGCCCCCCATGGATAAAGCCCTTTACGTTGCGATGACCGGCGCCCGCGCCTCCCTGCAGGCACAGGGAACGCTCAGCCACAACCTCGCCAACTCGGACACCCCCGGCTTCAAGGAAGCGCTGGCCAACACCGAAGCCTTCCCGATCCGTGGCCAGGGCTTTGCCTCGCGGGTGGATGCGCTGCACGTCGACGCCGGCTTCAACCGCACCGCCGGCGCGCAGCACATCACCGGCAAGCCGCTGGACCTGTCACTGCAGACCGGCACCTGGCTGGCCGTGCAGGCCACCGACGGCAGCGAGGCCTACACCCGTGGCGCCGCGCTGTCGGTCACCCCGAACGGCCAGCTGGTGACCTCCAGCGGTCATCCGGTGCTGGACGACAACAACAACCCGATCGCCATCCCGCCCTACCAGGCGATGGAAGTGGGCAACGACGGCACGATCTCGATCATCCCGCAGGGCGAAGGCCCGCAGACGATGGCGATGATCGGCCGCATCAAGATCGTGCAGGCCGCCGACGAACGCCTGGAGCGCCGCCTTGACGGCCTGTTCGCCAACACCGACCCGCAGCAGCCGTTCGCGCAGGCACAGGGACCGACGGTGCACAGCGGCCAGCTGGAAGGCAGCAACGTCGATGCCGCCGGCGCGCTGGTGCAGATGATCCAGCTGCAGCGCCAGTACGAAATGCAGGTGAAGGTGATCAAGCACGGCGACGAGAACGCACGCAGCGCCAACAGTCTGCTGCGCTTGGGCGGCTGACGGAATTCCGGCACCGGCACGCGCCGTTGCTGGCACGCCGCTTGCACTACTTCACCCAAGGGTCGCACCGCGCGGCCGGCTTCACCCAGACAGGACTTCGAAGATGAACCAGGCACTGTGGATCGCGAAAACCGGACTGGATGCGCAGCAGATGCGCATGTCGGTGGTTTCCAACAACCTCGCCAACACCAACACCACCGGCTTCAAGCAGGACCGCGCCAGTTTCGAGGATCTGCTGTACCAGCAGGTGCGCCAGCCTGGCGGCGCATCGTCGGCGCAGACGCAGCTGCCGACCGGCCTGCAGATCGGTACCGGCGTGCGCGTGGTGGCCACCGCCAAGAATTTCGAACAGGGCAGCCAGCAGCAGACCGGCCGCGCACTGGACGTGATGGTCAATGGTCGCGGCTTCTTCGAAGTGCAGATGCCCGATGGCAGCTCGGCCTACACCCGTGACGGCTCATTCAAGATCAACCAGGACAGCGAGCTGGTCACCAACAGCGGCTACCCGGTGCAGCCGGGCATCCAGATTCCCGAAGGCGCGCAGTCGGTGACCATCGGCAGCGACGGCACCATCAGTGTGAAGATGGCCGACGACGCCGCCACCGTGGAAATCGGCGCGCTGACCCTGACCGACTTCGTCAATCCGGCAGGCCTGCAGGCCCGCGGCGAAAACCTGTTCCTGGAAACCACTGCCTCCGGCCCGGCGCAGAACGGCAACCCCGGCCTGAACGGCCTGGGCAACGTGGTGCAGGGTGCCCTGGAAGGCAGCAACGTCAACGTGGTGGAAGAACTGGTTTCGATGATCGAAACGCAGCGCGCCTACGAAATGAACGCCAAGGCCATTTCGACCACCGACGCGATGCTCGGCTACCTGAACCAGAACGTCTGACCGTCGCCAACGGGATACCGCCATGTCGTCCTTCTCCACCCTTGCCCGAATCACCCTGCCCTGCGCCGTGGCCGCCCTGCTTGGCGGCTGCGTGATCGCCGGCGACGTGCGCCCGTACCCCGCCATGGCGCCGATCCAGCCGATCATGCCGCCGCAGGCCGCACCGACCGCGGGCGCGATCTACGCCGCCGGCCCCACGCTGCAGCTGTACTCGGACCGCCGCGCACGCGATGTCGGCGACCTGCTGACCATCACGCTGCTTGAGAACACCACCGCCACGACCAGCGCCAACACCGCCACCAACAAGGAATCGAACCTGAGCATCGGCACGCCGTCGATCTTCGGTGCGCCGGTGACCCTGGGTGGCAAGGACGTGCTCAGCGCCACTGCTTCGGGCAAGCGTGATTTCACCGGCAAGGGCAACAGCGCGCAGAGCAACCGCCTGCAGGGCAGCGTGACGGTGACCGTGGTGCAGCGCCTGCCCAACGGCAACCTGGTGGTGCAGGGACAGAAGAACCTGCGCCTGAACCAGGGCGACGAACTGGTGCAGGTGCAGGGCATCGTGCGCCCGGGCGACATCGCGCCGGACAACAGCATTCCCTCCAGCCGCGTGGCGGAAGCCCGCATCGTCTACGGCGGCCGCGGCCCGGTCGCGCAGTCCAACGCGATGGGCTGGCTGAGCCGCTTCTTCAATTCCGGCCTGACGCCGTTCTGAGTATGGCCATGAAGCTTTCATTCCGATATTTGCTGCAGCGACGCGCGGCGTCGCTCTACGGATCGCTGTTCCTGGTGCTCGCCGTTGCTTTCCCGGCCAGCGCCGAGCGCATCAAGGATCTCGCCCAGGTGGGCGGCGTGCGTGGCAATGCACTGGTGGGCTACGGCCTGGTGGTGGGCCTGGATGGCAGCGGTGACCGCACCAGCCAGGCGCCCTTCACCGTGCAGAGCCTGAAGAACCTGCTCGGCGAGCTGGGCGTAAACGTGCCGGCCAACGTCAACCCGCAGCTGAAGAACGTGGCCGCCGTGGCGATCCACGCCGAGCTGCCGCCGTTTGCCAAGCCTGGCCAGCCGATCGACATCACCGTGTCCTCCATCGGCAACGCGGTGTCGCTGCGCGGTGGTTCGCTGCTGATGGCCCCGCTGCGCGGCGCCGATGGGCAGATCTATGCCATCGCCCAGGGCAACCTGATCGTCGGCGGCTTCGGCGCACAGGGCAAGGATGGTTCGCGCGTCTCGGTGAACGTGCCCAGCGTGGGCCGCATTCCCAACGGCGCCACCGTCGAACGCGCCCTGCCCGATCCGCTGGCCAACGGCGGCGACATCACCCTGAACCTGCACCAGAACGATTTCACCACGGTCTCGCGCATGGTCGCTGCGCTCAACAACGCCTTCGGCGAGGGTGCTGCGCGTGCCGTCGATGGCGTGACCGTGGCCGTGGCCGCACCGACCGACCCGGGTGCGCGCATCGGCCTGCTGGCCCGCATCGAAAACCTGGAACTGACCCCGGGCAGCGCCCCCGCCAAGGTGGTGGTCAACTCGCGTACCGGCACTGTGGTCATCGGCCAGCAGGTGCGCGTCGGCCCGGCCGCGATCTCGCATGGCTCGCTGACGGTGACCATCCAGGAGAACGCCAACGTCAGCCAGCCCAATGCCTTCGGTGGCGGGCAGACCGTGGTCACCCCGCAGTCGACGGTGACGGCCACCAACGATGGCAGCCGCATGTTCAAGTTCAACGGCGGTACCACGCTGGATGAAATCGTACATGCCGTGAACGCCGTGGGCGCTGCCCCGGGCGACCTGATCGCGATCCTGGAAGCGCTGAAGCAGGCCGGTGCGCTGAGCGCCGAACTCGAGGTGATCTGACATGCGCATCAATCCCGCCTTCGACCTGAATCCTGCACAGCAGACCGACCCGGCCAGGGTCGACAAGGTCGCGCGCCAGCTGGAAGGCCAGTTCGCGCAGATGCTGGTCAAGAGCATGCGTGATGCCAGCTTCGGTGATTCGCTGTTCCCCGGTGAAAACAAGATGTTCCGGGAGATGTACGACCAGAAGATCGCCGAGGCGATGACCCGGGGCAAAGGCCTGGGCCTGTCGTCCATCATCAGCCGCCAGCTGTCCGGCCAGCAGGCCGACGGCCCGGCGCTGGATACCCACGTGGACCCGGCCAAGGCCAGCCGCGCCTACCAGCTCAATGCACCGGCCAAGGCGGCGCCCTCGCTGTCGCTGGACGATGCCAGCCAGGCCGTGCGCATGCTGCAGCAGATGGCGGCAGGCGCCCAGGAGGGCGCGCAGGCCGCGACCAGCCCCGCACTGGCACCGATGGAGCAGGCGCTGGACCTGATTGCCGGCCGCGACAGCAGCAGCATGCACCGTTCGCTGGGCACCAGCGATCCGTACGCCAGCAGCATCGCCGGCGACGATTGGGCGGCCAGCAACGACCAGTGGGCGGCCACCGCCAGCAACCGCGGCAGCATGGGCACGCCAGCCGATGCCCTGGCCACCCGCACCGCCGTGGCCCAGCTGGGCGCGAACACGCCCGAAGGATTCGTGGCCAGCATCTGGGGCCACGCACAGAGCGCGGCCAAGGAGCTGGGCGTCGATGCCCGCGCCCTGGTGGCCCAGGCCGCGCTGGAAACCGGCTGGGGCAAGCGCCAGATCAAGCACGCCGATGGCAGCACCTCGCACAACCTGTTCGGCATCAAGGCCACCGGCTGGAAGGGCCAGAGCGCCGTCGCCGGCACCCACGAGTATGTCGACGGCGTGCGCCGTAACGAAACGGCCAGCTTCCGCGCCTACAGCACGCCCGCCGAGAGCTTCGCCGACTACGTGCGCCTGCTGAAGACCAGCCCGCGCTACCAGCAGGCACTGCAGGCCGGCACCGACGTGCAGGGCTTCGCCCGTGGCCTGCAGCGCGCCGGCTACGCCACCGATCCGCGCTACGCGGCCAAGATCGCCGCGATCGCCGGTGGCCCGACCATCGAGCGCGCCGTGGCCGCCGTGACCGACGCCGGCACGCGCCTTGGCCAGACCTTCGCCAGCACCGCGACTGCGGCGCTGGGTATCACCCGTCGTTGAGGAACCCCATGTCCAGCGTCCTTTCCACCGGTACCAGTGCCCTGCTCGCCTTCCAGCGTGCGTTGGCGACCACCAGCCATAACGTCGCCAACATCAACACGCCCGGCTACAGCCGGCAGAAGGTCGACTTCGCCACCGCCGATCCGCAGAACTACGGGTTTGGCGAGGTGGGCAGCGGCACCCGGATCACCGACATCCGCCGCGCTGCTGACCAGCTGGCGATCTCGCGGCTGCTCGACAGCAGCGGCGAACTCGCGCGCCTGAAGCAGCTGTCGACCATGGCCGACCGGGTCAACGCCCTGTTCTCCGATTCGGCCACGAACGTCGCCGGCTCCTGGTCCAACTTCTTCGATGCCGTCAGCGGCCTGTCGTCCAATGCCGCAGGCACGGCCGACCGGCAGAGCCTGCTCGATGGCGGCAAGGCCCTGGCCAGCCGCTTCGGCCAGCTCAACACGCAGATGAACAACCTCAGCAGCGAGGTCAACAACGGGCTCATCGCCGGTGCCACCGAAATCAACCGGCTGGCCCAGGAAATCGCCCAGATCAACGGTGCCATCGGCAGCAACGTGACCGACGCCGCGCCGGACCTGCTGGACCGCCGCGACCAGCTGATCTCGCAGCTGGTCGGCTACACCGGCGGCACCGCGGTCGTGCAGGATGGCGGCGTGATGAACGTCTACACCGCCGGCGGCAATGCCCTGGTGGTGGGCACGACGGCCTCCAAGGTCACCACGGTGACCGACCCCTACCAGCCCGAGCGCCTGCAGCTCGCCCTGCAGACCCAGGGCGGCACGATCACCCTGGACCCGAAGGCCGTGGGCGGGAAGATCGGCGGCATGCTCGAGTTCCGCGACACCGTGCTGACCCCGGCCCAGGCCGAACTGGGCAAGCTCGCGGTCGGCCTGGCCGAGAGCTTCAACCAGGCCCACCGCCAGGGCGTGGACCTGTATGGCCAGATGGGTGGCGACTTCTTCAACATCGGCAACCCGCGCGTCACCCCCAATACCAGCAACGCCGGCACCGGCAGCATCACGGCGACCTATGGCGACCTGTCCAAGCTGGATGCACAGAACATCGTGCTCAAGTTCGACGGCACGCAGTGGCAGGCCAGCCGCGCCGACACCGGCGCCAGCGTTGCCCTGACCGGCACCGGCAGCGCCACCGATCCGCTGGTGATCAACGGCGTCGAGCTGGTGGTGAGTGGCACCCCGGCCACCAACGACCGGTTCCTGCTGCAGCCGACCGCCGGCGTGGCCGGCAGCCTGGAAACGGCCATCACCGATCCCTCGCGCATCGCGGCGGCCGCCGCCGTGAAGGGCACGGCAGCACTGGCCAACACCGGTACCGGCAAGCTGACCGGCGTTGCGGTGACCGACGTCGGCAACGCCAACCTGCGCGACCCTGCCGCGATCGTGTTCACCTCGGCCACGACCTACACCATCAATGGCGGGGCGCCGCAGGCCTATACGCCCGGCCAGACCATCAGCGCCAACGGCTGGAGCTTCGTGCTGGATGGCGCGCCCAAGACCGGCGACACCTTCAACATCACCCCTACCCCGGCAGGCTCGTCCGACAACAGCAACGCCGCGCTGCTGGCCAAGGTCGAGGATGCCAAGGCATTCAACGCCGGCACGGTCACCCTCAACGGCGCGCTCGGTGGCCTGACCACCCAGGTCGGCGCCGCCGCACGCTCGGCAGAGTATTCGCTCGATGCGCAGCAGGTCATCTCGGACAAGGCGCAGTCCGCACGCGACGAGATTTCCGGCGTGAACCTGGATGAAGAAGCCGCCGACATGCTGCGCCTGCAACAGGCCTACCAGGCCGCCTCGCAGCTGATCTCCACCGCCGACAACATGTTCCAGACCATCCTGGGAGCAATCCGCCGATGAGCAGCCGCATTTCCACCGGGATGATGTTCAACCAGTCGGTATCGCTGATGCTGGCCAAGCAGTCCAAGATCAGCCACCTCGAGCAGCAGATCGCCACCGGCAGCAAGATCAGCTCGGCCAAGGACGATCCGGTCGGTGCCGGCACCGCTGTTGGACTGGACCGCGTCGTGGCCGGGCTCGAGCAGCTCGGCAAGAACGCCAACAGCGTGCAGAACCGTCTTGGCCTGCAGGAAAACGCGCTGGCGCAGGTCAATGAACTGATGTCGCGCGCCGTTGAACTGAGCATCCAGGCCAACAGCCCGGTACCCAAGTCCAGTGACCTCAAGGCCATCGTCAGCGAACTGAAGACCATCCAGGACAGCCTGCTGTCGCTGGCCAACTCCCGCGATGGCAGCGGCCGCTACCTGTTCGGCGGCAGCAACGACGCCGATGCGCCGTTCAAGCTGTCCGGCGGCACCGTCACCTACAACGGCGACCAGAACCAGCGCCAGGTGGAGGTCGCACCCGGCCAGCTGGTGTCCGATGCCCTGCCCGGCAGCGAGATCTTCATGCGTATCCCCACCGGCGATGGCCGCGTGGATGCCAGCGCTGCCGCCGGCAACAGTGGCAGCGGCCTGCTCACCTCCATCAGCCGCGATGGCAGCGGCAGCTGGGCCGGCGGCACGCTCAACGTGCGCTTCACCGGCACCGCCGAAGGGGCCTACGAGGTCGTGGACGGCAGCGGCACGGTGGTGGGCAGCGGCACCCACAAGCCCGGCGAAGACATCGTCGTGGCCGGCGTCAGCATGCGCATCGAAGGTGCGCCGGCGGCCGGGGACGAATTCAACATCAGCGACGCGGGTACCCGCGACATCTTCTCCACCCTGGACAGCCTGGTCGCGGCACTGGAAACCGACCCGTCCACTGAAAGCCAGCGCACGGCACTGCAGAACACCCTGCAGTCGAGTATCCGCGACCTCAACCGGGCCTCGGAAACGACGATCGATGCCCGTGCCAAGGGCGGTGCGCAGCTGGCCGCCATCGATACCGCGGCCAGCGCCCGCGAAGCCACTGCCGTCACCGTCAAGAGCACGCTCTCGACGATGCGCGATCTCGACTACGCCGATGCGATCGGCCAATACAAGCTGGAGAACGCTGCCCTTCAAGCCGCCCAGACCATCTTCAGCCAGATGCAGGCGATGTCCCTGTTCAACAGGATCGGCTGACCCCTTCCCGTTCCACCTGACTTCCAGCACGGCGCGTCCCGCGCCTTTCCTCACCGAAACGAACCGAGCAACCACGGAGAAGCACCATGGCACAGATCATCAACACCAACACCATGTCGCTGAACGCTCAGCGCAACCTGACCACCAGCAGCAGCTCGCTGGCCACCTCGATCCAGCGCCTGTCCTCGGGCCTGCGCATCAACAGCGCCAAGGACGATGCCGCTGGCTTGGCCATTTCCGAGCGTTTCACCACGCAGATCCGTGGCATCAACCAGGCCGCGCGCAACGCCAACGACGGCATCTCGCTGGCCCAGACCGCCGAAGGCGCACTGGGTGAAGTGGGCAACAACCTTCAGCGCATCCGCGAACTGGCCGTGCAGGCCCGCAGCGCCACCAACTCCGCATCGGACCGCCAGGCGCTGAACGCCGAAGTGCAGCTGCTGAAGCAGGAAATCCAGCGCGTCGCCGAGCAGACCAACTTCAACGGCACCAGCCTGCTGGATGGCAGCTTCACCAACCAGGCCTTCCAGATCGGCGCCGACCAGGGCCAGACCATCAACATTTCGCAGATCGCAAATGCGAACGTGCACAAGCTGGGCAGCTGGACGAGTGCCTCGACGAATGCATCGGCACTGGGCGTGACACCGGATGGTGGTGCGGTCAAGGCGAAGCCTTCCACCTCTGAGGAATCCGGCACCTTCGCGCCTGTGGCCGCAGGCGGCACTGTTGCATACAACCTGACCGTCGGTACCATCTCGATCCTGGACCGCCCGGCGGGTGATGCGGTGTCGGTAGCCGACATGCAGGCGGCAATCGATGGGAAGACGCAACAGCTCAAGGAAGCAGGCTTTACTGTAACTGGCACCGTGCTAGATGGCGATATTCAGTTCAGCCGCGCAGACGGCAGCAACTTCACCATCACCCAGGCCGGCGGCGGCTTCGCCAACGGCGCGTTTGCAGCTGCGGTCACCAATGGTATCGAAGCAGAGCCAGCAGTCTTCGGCAAGACCAGCTTCACGATCACCGGTACCGTGGACGGCGCCCCGGGCCAGGCAGTGACCATTGATCTGGACAGCGCCAAGACCGCCGCGGAACGCGCCACACAGATGGTCAACGCCATCAATTCGAAGACCCACGAAACCGGCGTAACCGCGTCGCTGGTGGACGGAGCACTGCAGCTGACGTCGAAGGATGCGAACTTCACCGTCGGCGCGATCGGCACTGACCAGACCGCTGCTCAGGCTGCATTGGCACAGCAGACCGGCCTGACCGCCGGCGCCACCACCAACTACGCCGCCGGTGTCGCTCAGACCGGCTTTGCCGAGCTGGACATCTCAAACCAGGCCAACGCTGACAACGCCATCCTGGCCATGGATGCTGCGCTGCAGTCGATCAACTCGGCGCGCGCCGACCTGGGTGCGATCCAGAACCGCTTCACCTCGACCATCGCCAACCTGAACACCAACTCGGAAAACCTGTCGGCCGCCCGCAGCCGCATCCGCGACGTGGATTACGCGCAGGAAACCGCCGAGCTGACCCGTGGCCAGATCCTGCAGCAGGCCGGCACGGCCATGCTGGCCCAGGCCAACCAGGTGCCGCAGAACGTGCTGCGCCTGCTGCAGTCGTAACAGCCGCCGCTACCTGAGCATCAGGAGGGCCCCGCCATGGAGATGGCGGGGCCTTTTCATTTGCCCCGGGAAAAAAGCACCGAAACTTTCCTAAAGGCCGGAGGGGTAGTGCCGTTATTGATTTCAGCAGCGGTAGCACACCCCTTGGGGGGAAGCCAGCCACTGCCCCCCGAAACCGGTCAGGCTGCTCTGCCGGACACACTGCCAACAAGGAAACCGCACCATGGCACAAGTCATCAACACCAACACCATGTCGCTGAACGCCCAGCGCAACCTGAGCACCAGCGGCACCAACCTGGCCACCACCATTCAGCGCCTGTCCTCGGGCCTGCGCATCAACAGCGCCAAGGACGATGCCGCCGGCCTGGCCATCTCCGAGCGCTTCAGCACCCAGATCCGCGGCGCCAACCAGGCTGCCCGCAACGCCAACGACGGTATCTCGCTGGCCCAGACCGCTGAAGGCGCACTGGGTGAAATCGGCAACAACCTGCAGCGCGTCCGTGAACTGGCCGTGCAGTCGCGCAGCGCCACCAACTCGGATTCGGACCGCCAGGCGCTGAACGCCGAAGTCCAGCTGCTGAAGCAGGAAATCCAGCGCGTCGCCGAGCAGACCAACTTCAACGGCACGAGCCTGCTGAACGGCAAGTTCACCAACCAGGCTTTCCAGATCGGCGCCAACCAGGGCGAAACGATCAACATCTCGCAGATTGCGAACGCCAACATCAGCAAGCTGGGCAGCTGGACCAGCGCAACGACGTCGGCGTCGTCTGCCGGTGCACTGCCTGATGGCGGCGCAAAGGCTGCTGATCCGAACGTTTCTGCTGAAAGCGGTGCATTCACCGAAGCCGTCTCCAATGCGGACGGTCAGAAGTTCACCCTCTCCGTCGGCTCGGTTGAAATCCTTTCGAGCACCCAGGTCGGAGCCGCCGCCGTCACCGTCGATGATGCCGCGATCGACGACGCTATCGCCAGTGACAAGGTGGCTGCAGACCTGAAGGCCGCAGGCATCACTGTAAGCGGTAAGGCCGCAGATGGCGACCTTACTTTCACGAAGGCTGACGGCACCGCATTTGAAGTGAAGGTCGCCAGCACCTTCAACGCTGGCGGCACCTTCGCGGAAGCAGATTTCGTCGGCGTACAGGACAACGGCGCAGCAGCTGTCACTGCAACCTTCAGCAAGACCAGCTTCACCATCACGGGTACGGTTGACGGCAAGCTGGGCCCGGCTGTGAGCATCGACCTGGACAGTGCGAAGACTGCCGGTGATCGCGCAACTCAGCTGGTGAACGCTGTCAATGCAAAGACCCATGAGACGGGTGTCACTGCCGCACTGGTCGAAGGCAAGGTCCAGCTGACCGGCAAGGAGGGCAACTTCACCGTCGCCTCCACCACGAACGATGCTGCTGGCAACGCCGCTCTGCTGGAGCAGACTGGCCTCGCCACTGGTCAGACCAACAACTACTCCGCAGGCGGCGCGAAGGACGGCTTCGCCGATCTGGACATCTCCTCGGTCGGCGGTGCAGACAACGCCATCCTGGCGATGGACGCAGCCCTGAACTCGATCAACTCGGCCCGTGCCGACCTGGGCGCCATCCAGAACCGCTTCACCTCGGTGGTTGCCAACCTGAACACCTCGTCGGAGAACATGTCCGCAGCCCGTAGCCGCATCCGCGACGTGGACTACGCTTCGGAAACCGCCGAGCTGACCCGCAACCAGATCCTGCAGCAGGCCGGTACCGCCATGCTGGCCCAGGCCAACCAGTCCAGCCAGAACGTGCTGAGCCTGCTGCGCTGATCCAGCGGTAGTACCTTGCAGTAACGGGAAGGGGGCGAAAGCCCCCTTCTTCGTGCCCGGCAGCCGGTTGGCACGCGCCTTGCACCGGGTGGGGAAGCGTTTCAACGCTCAAGCTCGCCCATCCCCGGCCGATAGCAGGTGCAGGACACCTGAACGGCCCGTCCAAGAACAAGGATTCCCCGCATGGCCATCGGCACGATTGGTACAGGTCTCGACATTCCCTCGCTGGTTGCCCAGCTGACCGCCAAGGAACGCGAGCCCCGCGAAAACCAGATCAACTCGGCCGGTGTTGCGGCCAGCGCCAAACTGTCGGCGCTGGGCACCATCAAGAGCGGCATGACCACCCTGCAGACGGCGCTGAAGACGCTGGTGACGGGCATGGCCAAGCCCGGCATGAAGCTGACCACGCCCACCGAGTCGAACTTCACCGCCGCGCTGGATACCAGCACCACGGCCGGCAAGGCGGCGGCGGGTACCCACCAGGTGGAAGTCAAATCGCTGGCGCAGAACCAGAAGCTGAGCTCGCAGGCCTACACCAAGGATGCCGTCGTGGGTGACGGTACGTTGTCGATCGCCTACGGCGACAAGACCATCAACGTGGAGATCGAGGCCGGCGCGACGCTGGAGAAGATCGCTGCGGAAATCAATTCGGCCGCGCAAAGCAAGGGCGTCACCGCCGCCGTGGTTACCGCCGACGATGGCATGCACCTGGTGCTCACCGCCGTCGATTCCGGCACCAAGGGCGCGCTGAAGGTCAGCGCCAGCGGCGGCAATGGCGGACTGTCCAGCCTGGTCTACGACGGCACCGACGCCTCGAAGATGAGCGAAATGGTGCCGGCCAAGGATGCCGTGGTCGTGGTCGATGGCTTCACCCGTACCAGCAGCTCCAACACCATCACCGACCTGGTGCCCGGTGTCAGCCTGACCTTGACCAAGGCCAAGGAAGGCGAGCCGCAGACGCTGACCATCGCCCCCGACAACAGCACGCTGAAAACCAACCTCAACGCGTTCATCACCGCCTACAACTCGATCCAGTCGACGTTGAAGAGCTCCAGCGCCTACAACGCCGAAACCAACACCGCCTCGACGATGACCGGCGATGCCATGGTGCGCGGCCTGCAGCAGCAGCTGCGCACGCAGCTGAGCAGCAACGTCAACGATCTGAAGGACCTGGGCCTGACCATCGCCGCCGATGGCACCCTGAGCCTGGATGCGGCCAAGCTGGACACCGCGCTGTCGAAGAACCCGGAAGCGGCCAACAAGCTGTTCGGTGCCGAAGGTGCGCTGGCCAAGCCGATGACCGAGCTGATGAAGAGCACCCTGGATACCACCAGCGGCACGATCACCCAGCGCCAGGCCACCTTGAACAAGCAGATCAAGGCGCTGGAAAAGCAGCTGGACGATCTCGACAAGAGCATGGAAAAAGTATCCGACCGCTACACCAAGCAGTTCACCGCGATGGAAAAGATGGTCTCGCAGATGCAGTCCGCCAGCGGCTCGCTGATCGACCAGCTCGGCTGATCCATACGCTTTTTCCTGTGCAGGTGGCACTCAAGTAGCACGCCACCTGCGCCGATAACACGTTAGACCCCGTGCCGAACCCATGCCCCTACCCGCGCGGATGGGCAGGCATTCCAGGAGATTCCATATATGTACGGTTCCAATCGGCAGTTCGCCGAGCAGTACCGCAAGGTCGGTGTGACCACCTCGGTCGTGGACGCAGATCCGCACAAGCTGGTGGCCCTGCTGCTGGCCGGTGCATGCGAGCGCATCCGCACCGCTGAAGCCTCGCTGCAGCAGAATGACCAGGCGCGCAAGGGCAAGGCCATCGGCGAAGCCTGTGCGATCGTCGGCCACCTGCATGGCTCGCTCGACCACGAAGCCGGCGGCGAGATCGCCGGCAACCTGTCGGCGCTGTACGACTTCGTCATCATGCGCCTGACCGAAGGCAATCTGCACAACGATTCCACCGCGCTGCAGGAAGCGCTGGGCCTGATGGTCGAAATCGATTCGGCCTGGAACGCCATTCCGGCCGACCAGCGCCACGTCAAGGCGGTGGCACCGTGAACCTGCAATCACTGCACGATTCGCTGGACACGCTCGACGCCAGCCTGCCGGGCGATGACTACGACACCAGCGAGCGCCTGATGGCCGAGCACCTGCAGGCCGTGGCCGCACTGTCGATGGTGGTCGAGCGCCCCAGCAACGAGGCCATCCTCGCCCTGCGCGACCACCAGCAGCGCGTGCTGGCCCGCATGATCGGCCTGCGCGACGAAGCCGCCGCACACCTCAAGCACACGGGCCGCTCCCTTCGCGCCGCCCATGCGTACCTGAAGGCAGAATCGCTGGCATGACCCTGCTGCCGACCACGTCGCTGCACCACCCTGCCGAGAGCGAGCTGTTCGATGAAACGCTCAGCTGCGAACTGGCCCTGCCGGCCGAGTTCCAGGCCGGCAGTGCGGCGGGCCGCACCAGCAGTGCCGAAGGCCTGCTGCGCAGCCTGGCGCTGGTGGAAGACAGCCGCGGGGACGAGCACGACGAACGCAGCGAAGCCAGCCTGCAGATCCAGCGCCTGGAAGCCAAGCTGGACCTGACCATGGTGCTGCTGGGCCGCCTGGTGCGCCAGCAGGGCCAGGATCTGCCCCTGCGCCCGGTGCGCTGGTCGCGCCGTGGCATCCGCCTGCAGCTGGGCCCGCGCAGCGGCGCCCTGCCCGGCCAGGCCGGGGTGGTACGCCTGCAGCCCAGCGACTGGCTGCCCGACAACATCGACCTGCCGGTGGACGTGATCGCCGAAGCGGCCGATGGCAGCGGCGGCCACTTCCTGTGGCTGCGCTTCAACCGCCTTGGCGATGGCCTGGAAATGGCCATGGAACGGCACTTGTTCCGTTTGCATCGGCGTCAGGTTGCCGAAGCGCGGCGAGCGCGCTGAAACCTGGCACCCGGCAGCGGGACGGACGGCCCTTGGCGTGCCCGTTCAGCTAAGTTAAGGTGGTCTCCCCTCACGGACCAGCAACGTGCCTGTGCGAGTTCTCATCGTCGACGATCACACCCTGGTTCGGGCCGGCCTGGCGCGACTGCTGCAGGGGTTTGCCGATGTGCAGCTGGTGGCCGAGGCGAGCAATGCCGAGCAGGCCCTGCAGATGGCCCTGCAGCACGCCCCCGACGTGGTCCTGATGGATCTTTCCCTGCCCGGCCGTACCGGCCTGGAAGCGCTGAGCGACATCCGCCTGCGCTCGCCCGGTACGCGCATCGTGATGATGACCATGCACGACGACGCCGCCCATGTGCGCGATGCACTGGACCGTGGCGCCGTGGGTTTCGTGGTGAAGGATGCCGCCCCGCAGGAGCTTGAACTGGCGCTGCGCGCCGCGCACGCCGGCCAGGTGTTCCTCAGCCCGCAGATCTCGGCCAAGATGCTGGCGCCGATGCTGGGCCGCGAGAAGCCCACCGGCATCGCCGCCCTGTCGCCGCGCCAGCGCGAGATCCTGCGCCGCATCGGCAAGGGTGAGAGCAACAAGGAAATCGCCGCCGACCTCGGTATCAGCGTGAAAACGGTGGAGACCCACCGCGCCCGCATGATGGAGTCGCTCGGCTGCCGCCGCGCCAACGACCTGCTGCTGCTGGCAGCACGGCACCAGCACGAGCTGGAGTAGAGTCGACCTTTGGTCGACTGCGCTCCGCCTCGTCGGTAGAGTCGACCGTTGGTCGACTGCACTTCGCGCGGGAGTCGACTGACAGTCGACTCTACCCCCCGTCCCGGCCCGCGCGGCGACGACAGGATTCCGTCACCCCGACACGCCCTGACGGATTTCCGTACACACAGGCTCCCCGGACACGCAGCCCCGCCACCACAAATCAACAACTTGGCGCGGAACATCGTCAACTTCCCGCGACGCTGTAGGGAATACCCCTACAAGCTGTCGGGAATACCACCAGCGCACTCAGGAACCCCCCGATTCCGCCTGCCCGGGATCAAAAGCAAGATGTGTTCCACAAGGCGTCGGGGAGCGGCGCCGGGGAACTGAAATGAAGGCTGCACTTTCGACCCAGCTGGGCCAGACGCTTCACCTCACGCCGCAACTGCTGCAGTCGATCCGACTGCTGCAACTGGACGGCCTGCACCTGGAACAGGAAATCCAGCGCCTGCTGGATTCCAACCCGCTGCTGGAAATCGAGGACGCTGAAGCACCGGCGGCCGACGCCACCGACGCCAGCACCACCACCCTGGAAACCGCAGCCTTCGACGAGCTGCCCGAGTCGTCCATGTGGGACGTGGCCGGCAGCAGTTGGCAGGACGGCGACGACGACCGCATGGCGCGCATCGCCGCGGGCGAGTCCAGCGACCCGCAGCTGCGCGTGCTGCAGCGCCTGGCCCTGGATCTGGACGAGCGCGAGCTGGCCGTGGCGGCCTTCTGGCTGGAACACTGCGACGAAGCCGGCTACCTGCAGGCCCCGCTGGACCAGCTGCAGCTGCTGGCCAGTGCGCAGTTCGATATCGATGGCGCCGGCGTGGAAGCCATCCGCCAGCAGCTGCTGCACGGCGAACCGGCCGGCATGGCCGCGCAGGACCTGCGCGAAGGCCTGCTGGCGCAGCTGTACAGCCTGCACGGCGTGGTGCCGGCCCGGCACCTGGCCGCACGCATCCTGGAAGGCGCGCTGGAAGCCCTGGCCGCGCACGACTACCCTGCCCTGGCCCGTCAGCACGACGCCGAAGTGGACGACGTGCGCGAGGCTGTGCGCCTGATCCTGTCACTGCAGCCGCGCCCCGGCGACAGCCTGCTGCCCGAGCGCAATGCGGTGGTGGTGCCCGATGTGGTCGCCTGGCACGCCGATGAGCAGTGGAAGGTGGCCCTGAACCCGGCCACCAGCCGCCGCGTGTCGATCAACAGCCAGTACGAACAGGCGCTGGCCGAAACCAGCGACGCCGCCCCGGCCCTGCGCGAAATGCTGCAGGAAGCACGCTGGTTCAGCCGCGGCCTGTCGATGCGCTACGACACCCTGCTGCGCACCGCGCGGGTGATCGTCGAGCGCCAGGCCGCGTTCCTGGTGCGTGGCGAGGAAGCCATGGCACCGCTGACCCTGAAGGAAGTGGCCGAAGCGATCGGCATGCACGAATCCACGGTGTCCCGCATCACCACCGGCAAGTTCCTGCAGACCCCCCGCGGCACCTTCGAACTGAAGCACTTCTTCGCCGTGCGCCTGGAAGGCGCCAGCGTCTCCGGCCAGGCCGTCAAGGCCATGGTGCGCCGCCTGATCGACGCCGAACCGGCCGGTCGCCCGCTGGCTGACGAGGCCATTGCCGGCCTGCTGTCGCGCCAGGGGGTGAACATTGCCCGCCGAACCGTCGCAAAATACCGCGAACAACTGGATATCGCCCCGGCCCGCGAACGGCGCCGGCTCAGCGCCAGGCAACCACAGCTGGCCCGCGTGGGCTGAAAAGGATGTTGGACATGAACAAGCTCACAGTTCTGCTGGTCGATGACCATGAGGGATTCATCAACGCGGCGATGCGCCACTTCCGCAAGATCGACTGGCTGCAGATCGTCGGCAGCGCCGGCAACGGCCTGGAAGCGATCGAGCGTTCCGAGTCGCTGCGTCCGCAGGTGGTGCTGATGGACCTGGCAATGCCTGAAATGGGCGGCCTGCAGGCCACCCGCCTGATCAAGTCGCAGGATGATGCCCCGTACATCGTGATCGCGAGCCACTTCGACGACGTCGAGCACCGCGAGCACGCGCTGCGCGCCGGCGCCGACAATTTCGTCAGCAAGTTGTCGTACATCCAGGAAGTCATGCCGATCCTGGAAGGCCTCAGGGAGGATCGATCGTGAGTGAATCGCGCATCCTTGTGCTGGACAACGACGCCGTGCGTGCCGAGCGCACCGTTGCCCTGCTGGAATTCATGGATTTCAACCCGCGCTGGGTCTCCGACGCGGCCGACTTCGACCTGGGCCGCCAGCGCCAGAACGACTGGATGGCGGTGATCGTCGGCAGCCTGGACGACAGCGCTGCCAGTACCGCGCTGTACGCCTGGCTGGGCGGCAGCAGCCTGCCGCCGCCGGTGCTGCTGGCCGACGGTGAAGCTGCGGCGTTTGCCCAGCAGCACGGCCTGCACGAAGCCAATATCTGGCCGCTGGAAGCCCCGCTGCGCCATGCGCAGATGGAAGCCCTGCTGCGCCGCGCCAGCCTCAAGCGCCTGGATGCCGAGCACCAGGCCGGTGCCGTGCAGGACCAGGGCCCGACCGGCAACGGCCCGGCCGTGACCGGGCTGCGCACCATGATCGAGCAGGTGGCCGCCTTCGACACCACCGTGCTGGTGCTGGGCGAATCGGGCACCGGCAAGGAAGTCGTCTCGCGTTCAATCCACCAGCGCTCGCCGCGCCGGGATGGCCCGTTCGTGGCGATCAACTGCGGCGCCATTCCCGCCGACCTGCTGGAAAGCGAGCTGTTCGGCCACGAAAAGGGCGCCTTCACCGGCGCGCTGACCGCCCGCAAGGGCCGTTTTGAAATGGCCGAAGGTGGCACTCTGCTGCTGGACGAGATCGGCGACATGAGCCTGCCGATGCAGGTGAAGCTCCTGCGCGTGCTGCAGGAGCGCAGCTTCGAGCGCGTCGGTGGCAACCAGACCATCCGCTGCAACGTGCGCGTGGTCGCCGCGACCCACCGTGACCTGGAAACCCGCATCGCCGAAGGCAAGTTCCGCGAGGATCTGTTCTACCGCCTCAACGTCTTCCCGATCGAAGTGCCGGCCCTGCGCGAGCGTCGCGAAGACCTGCCGGCGCTGGTGGAAACCATCGCCATGCAGCTCGGCCGCACCGGCCGCGGCGAAGTGCGCTTCACCCCCGAAGCGCTGCAGGCCCTGGCCAGCTACGAGTGGCCCGGCAACGTGCGCGAACTGACCAACCTGGTCGAGCGCCTGGCCGTGCTGCATCCGGGTGGCTCGGTGCGCGTGCAGGACCTGCCGGCCCGCTACCGTGGCGATGCCGCACTGGCACCGGTGGCGCCCCCCGCGCCGGCGCCGGTGGCCGCCAGCGAGGAACGCCTGGACCTGCGCAGCTTCTCCTTCCACACCCCCGGCAGCGGCGGCCAGCCGGCGCTGGAACACGGCATCGCCGTGAACCGCGGCACCGCGCCTGCAGCCCTGCCGGACGACGGCCTGGACCTGCGCAACCACATGGCCACGATTGAACTGGGCCTGATCAACGAAGCCCTGGAACGCACCCAGGGTGTGGTCGCCCACGCCGCCCAGCTGCTCGGCCTGCGCCGCACCACCCTGGTGGAAAAGCTGCGCAAGTACGGCATCGAGCGCGAGCAGGCTGAACTGGCCGGCTGAGCAGCCTGATCCGCATGAAAGGAACACGAACGCCCGGGCTTGCCCGGGCGTTCTTTTTTCTGGCGCCGCTGCATGAGTAGATCCACGCCGCGCGTGGATGGGAGAACACAAGCTGACCGCGCCAGCGCCAGATTTCCGGCCTCCCAGCCCTGCAGCCCCAGGCCAAAAAACCGACGCCGGTGAAATGACGCATCCGCCGGGGTCAGGCTTCGTGCCGACCAACGGTCGGCACCCACCAACAGCAGCAGGCCCACCAACGGTCGGCACCCACCCTCATCAGAAGCACCACCATCAGCAGCAGGTTCCAACAGATCGCGGAAATCTGTCGAAGGCGGGGTGGGTCCGGTTGAGGGGGCGTGAGCCGCATGGATGC
>NZ_JACVTT010000069.1:0-26049 GCF_016624665.1 Stenotrophomonas sp. S39
GCGCCCGCCCCACCCTCCTGTCGCCGCCGCGGGGGGGGGCGCGCCCCCGCCCCCCCGGCACCCACAGCGCCTCACGCGCCCCAATACAACCGCATCGGGTTGTCCACCAGCAGCTTCTGCTGCAGCTCCAGCGTCGGCGCGATGTGGGGAATCACATCCACCAGATGCCCATCATCAGGCATGTGGTCCTTCATGTTCGGGTGCGGCCAGTCCGTGCCCCACAGCACGCGATCCGGGAAGCGTTCCACCAGGTGCCGCGCGAACGGCACCACGTCGGCGTACCCCGGCGGCCCCACCCGCGACAGCCGCTCCGGGCAGCTGACCTTGCTCCACACATTTCCGTGCTCGGCCATCAGCTGCACGAAACGCTGGAATTCCGGCCCGTCCACCGGCTGGCTCACGTCCGGCCGGCCCATATGGTCGACCACCACCGTGGTCGGCAGCGAGGTGAAGAAGTTCCAGCGCTCGGCCAGGTCGGCCGCTTCGAAGTACACCACCACGTGCCAGCCCAGCGGCGCAATGCGGTCGATGATGGCGTGGTAGTAGGCATCCGGCTTGGGGTCGACCAGCCGGCGCACGAAGTTGAAGCGCACGCCGCGTACGCCCGCGGCATGCAGCTGCTGCAGCTCCTCGTCGCTGACCGTATCGCGCACCGTGGCCACGCCACGGGCAAGGCCGCCACTGGCGTGCAGCGCGTCCACAAGGGCGCGGTTGTCGGCACCGTGGCAGGTTGCCTGCACGATCACGTTGCGGCTGAACCCGAGGAAGTCGCGCAGCGCAAACAGCTGCGCCTTTCCGGCGTCGCAGGGCGTGTACTTGCGCTCGGGTGCATACGGGAACACATCGCCCGGACCGAACACATGACAGTGCGCGTCCACCGCACCCGGCGGAGGTACGAACGTCGGGCGGCTGGGGTTGGCGCAGTAGTCCATCCAGTCGGCATCCTTCTGGAACGCTGCCATCACAGCCCCCTCGCCTTCAGCTGCGCATCCAGCCGCGGGTAGACCCGCCGCGCATTGCCTTCGAATACCTTGTAGCGGTCGCCCTCGGACAATGCCAGCGCATCCACGTAGCGACGGGTGTCATCGAAGAAGTGGCCGGTCTGCGGGTCGATGCCACGCACCGCGCCCACCATTTCCGAACCGAACAGGATGTTGTCGATGTCGATCACCTCGAACAGCAGGTCGATGCCGGGCTGGTGGTACACGCAGGTATCGAAGTAGACGTTCTTCATCACATGCTCGGCCAGCGGCGGCTTGCCCAGCATGTCCGCCAGGCCCCGGAAGCGCCCCCAATGGTAAGGCACCGCGCCACCGCCATGCGGGATGATGAAGCGCAGCTCGGGGAAGTCACGGAACAGATCGCCTTGCAGGAACTGCATGAAGGCGGTGGTATCGGCGTTCAGGTAGTGCGCGCCGGTCGCATGGAAATTGGCATTGCAGCTGCCCGACACGTGCACCATGGCCGGCACGTCCAGTTCCACCATCTTCTCGAAGAACGGGTACCAGGAACGATCGGTCAATGGCAGGCCATCCCAGTGGCCGCCGGACGGATCGGGGTTGAGGTTGCAGCCGACGAAACCAAGCTCGTTCACGCAGCGCTCCAGCTCAGCCACCGAGTGCGCGATCGGCACGCCCGGCGACTGCGGCAGCTGGCAGACGCCGATGAACTGATCCGGGTACAGCTGAACCACCCGCGCGATCAGGTCGTTGCAGCGGCGCGTCCATTCAGCGCTGACCTGCTCATCGCCGATGTGGTGGGCCATGGTGCTGGCGCGCGGCGAGAAGATGGTCATGTCCGCACCGCGCTCGCGCAGCAGGCGCAGCTGGTTGGCCTCCACGCTGTCGCGAAGTTCATCGTCGCTGATCGTGGGATAGACTGCCGCCGGCAGCGAGCGGTCGTTGAAGTGGGCCACCTGCGCCTTGCGGAACGCATCGTGGCCGGCGGGGGCCGTGGTGTAGTGGCCGTGGCAGTCGATGATCATGGGGGATCTCCTGGGGCGATGGATCACCAGCCGAACAGCTGGGCGAAGTGCACATCCACGCGCAGGCCGACAATCAGCGCGTCGGGGATGTTGGTGGTGCGCGTGGGCGCGTAGATCGGGTCGGGGTTGATGACGTACTGCAGGTTCGGCATCAGGCGGATGCCCTTCTTCACCGCCCAGCCGTAGCTGAGCTCGGTGATGATCTCGTCGGCATGCGGCGCACCGGTACCGCCGTAGCGGCTGCGGCGGTCACGCAGGAAGCCGATCTGTTCGTCGCTGAAATGCGTGTTGGAGACGAACATGGCCAGGGTGTCCTGGTCACGACCGGCGAAGGTGCCGGTCTTGACGAAGCCCGCCGACACGAAATGATCGACCGGCGCCTCGTTGCCGGTGTTGACGTAGACCCGGCCGAACACGGCCAGGTTGCGCTTGCCCTCGCCGCGCCAGACGGTCTGGTCGCCCATCGCGTACACACCCAGGCGCGCGCCGTCCTGCACGGCCGTCGGCTTGCCGGTCAGCGCCGCCGAGTTGCCGTTGGCATCGAAGTACGAACTCTTGCCACCATCACTGTTGCGGTACATGCCGACGCGGTAGGTCCGCGGCAGGCGGTCGTTGGCGAAGGAGGTCTGGTAGCCCACTTCGTAGGCGCTGATCGTGCCGGTGCCCTCGCCCACCGAGAAGTCCAGGCCGTTCTTGCCCGCCTTGTTCAGCTCGTTGTTGTAGTCGAACACGCCCGCCTGCGCATACCAGCGGTCGTCCACGTCGTAGCGCACGATGCCTGCCCAGGACGAGTTCGGGTAGGCGGTGATGCCCAGGTCGGTGATCGCACCATAGGGCGTCAGGCACATCGCATTGCTCATGAACACGCAGTTGAGCGGCGAGTTGTTGAAGTAGCTGTTCACCGGCGCACGGCCGGCGGTGATGCTCAGGCCATTGTCGAAACGGTGACGAAGGGTCAGTCGGGTCAGGCGGCCGCCGGCCACCGGTCGCCAGGTCTGCTGCGCACTGATCGAGTTGCCGATCTTCTCGCGCGCCAGGTTGCGCCCGGCGAACCAGGCCCACTGTGCATCCACCTCGGTGCCGTGCACGCCGAACAGCTTGTCCAGGTCGAACTTCGACTGGGCCATCACCCAGTACGAACCTTCGGTGCCCTGTTCGACACCGCCCACCGGGTTGTGGGCCACGTTGCCGACCAGGTCCAGGGTCAGGTCGATGCCCTCGGGGATGCTGCGCTCAGCGGCGAAAGCCGGTCTTGCCAGAACGCTGGCAAGCAGCAGGTACAGCGGGGTACGCAGGAACTGCGACATGTTCTCTCCCTTCCCGGCGCCGCCGGCGCCAGGGTGATGCATTCAGTGGAGGCCACCGCAGTGGCCGTCAGGACTCAGGCCATTGCCTCAGGCGGGCTGCACGCCGAGCAGGCGTTGCCGGGTTCGACGAGTGCCGATCTGCGCGGCCATGGTCTTTTCATCCAGCTTGCCTTCCCACTTGGCGATCACCAGCACGGCGATGGCATTGCCGATCAGGTTCACGAAGGTCAGGCCTTCAGCCAGGATGCGGTGGATACCGAGGATCAAGGCGATGCTGGCCACCGGGATGGTGCCGGTGGTGCCGAGGGTCGCCGCCAGCACCACGAACGCCGCACCGGCCACGCCCGCAGCACCCTTGGATGTCAGCAGCAGCACGGCGATCAGGCCCAGCTGGTGCCACACGGTCAGTTCGGTATTGGTCGCCTGGGCCAGGAAGATCGCCACCGTGGTCAGGTACAGGCAGGTGCCGTCCAGGTTGAACGAGTAGCCGGCGGGAATCACGAAGCCGACGACGCCCTCTTCGCAGCCCAGCTTCTTCATCTTCTCGATCAGGCGCGGCAGCACCGTTTCTGTGGAAGTGGTGGCCGCAACGATGATGATCTCGTCGCGCAGGTAGCCCAGCAGGCGCCACAGGCTGGCACCGGTCCACCAGCACACGGTGCCCAGCACCAGCACGGTGAACAGCCCGCAGACCACGAAGAACTCGATGATCAGCTCGCCCAGCGACAGCAGCGAGGCAGCCCCGAACTGGCCGACGGTAAAGGCGATGGCACCAAACGCACCGATCGGCGCCACGTACATGATGTAGCCGATGATCTTGAACAGCGCACCGGAGGCGCTCTCGATCACATCCATCACCGGCTTGCCGCGCTCGCCGACGGCGGCCAGGGCCACGCCGAACAGCACGGCCACGAACAGCACCTGCAGCACGTGCGCCTCGGTGAAGGCACTGACCAGGGTGTTGGGGATGATGGCCATGATGTAGGCCACGATCGACTGGTCATGGGCGGTGTGCACATAGCCCTGGATGCTGGCCATGTCGATGGTCGCCGCGTCGATGTTCATGCCGGCGCCGGGCTTCCACAGGTCCACCGCCACCAGGCCGACGATCAACGCGAGGATGGTGATCACCTCGAAGTAGATCAGCGATTTCAGCGCCAGCCGACCCACGCTGCGCATGTCACGCATGCCGGCGATGCCGTGCACCACGGTGACGAAGATGATCGGTCCGATCATCATCCGGATCAGCTTGATGAAGCCATCACCCAGCGGCTTCATCGCCGAACCCAGGTCCGGCTGCAGCCAGCCCAGCAATACGCCGATCACGGTGCCGGCCAGCACCTGGAACCACAACTGGCCAAAGATTCCAAAGCGGCCCGGCCGCTTCCCTACCACGGTCATAACAACCCTCCCAGGTCGCAGAGAATAGAAAGGCGCTGCCTGTTCAGTCGAACAGTGCGCCGTCGAACAGTTTCCGTGCGGTGCGCAGCATGGCCGCGCGGGCCACCTGGCCGTCCTCGTCCAGTTCAATCACGCAGGTCGTGGCCCCGCTGGGGTGCTCCACCGCCAGGGTCTGTACCTGCCCGCCCGGCAACCGGGCCAGTGCATGGGCCGGCGAGCCCGGCAGCAGGCAGGCCGTGGCCACCGTCACCGCACCCAGCACGCCGATGGAGGCATGGCAGCGGTGCGGGATGAACGAGCGCACGCAGATCGCGCCGCCGTCGGCAGGTGCGGCCACCAGCATCATCTTGGGCACCGACTTCTCCGCCACATCGCCCAGGTTCATCTTCGGCCCCGCCTGCAGGCGGATCGCCTCCAGGCGGACCTTCAAGGCCTCGTCCGCGTCCAGCGTGGCGCGGTCCTCGTAGCCGCTGATGCCCAGGTCGGACGCGCACAGCACCACGCAGGGCATGCCGTTGTCGATCAGGGTGGCCTGCACACCGTCAATCACGTCCACCACGTTGCCGGTCGGCAGCAGCGCGCCGCAGCTGGAACCCGCGGTGTCCTCGAAGGCCAGTGGCAGCGGTGCGGCGGTACCCGGTATGCCGTCGATGCGCGCGTCACCGGCATAGCTCACCACACCGTCTGGTGTCTGCACGCTGGCCGTTGCCAGGGTGCCGGTGTTGGCCATGAAGATGCGCACCTCGGTCACGCCATCGCGCGCCGCCACCAGGCCGCGCTCGATCGCGAACGGACCCACGCCGGCCAGCATGTTGCCGCAGTTCTGCGCGTCACTCACCAGCGCCTGGTCGACGAAGACCTGCAGGAACAGGTAATCCACGTCGGCATCCTCGCGCTGCGAGGGCGAAACCACGGCGACCTTGGAGGACAGCGGGTCGCCGCCGCCCATGCCGTCAATCTGGCGCACGTCCGGCGAACCATAGGCACGCAGCAGGAAGGCATCACGCGCGGCGGCATCGGCCGGCAGGTCCTGGGCGAGGAAGAACCCGCCCTTGGACGTGCCGCCGCGCATCCACATCGCGCGCACGCCCTTACTCATAGCGCAGGCCCTTGGCGGCAAGACGCTCGCGCATGGCGTAGATGTCCAGGCCGAGCTCGCCACGGGCCAGGCGCTCGCGCTTGTCAGCCTCGCGTGCCTCGCGCGCCTGCGCTTCGGCGGCCACCCGTGCCGCATCGGCGCGCGGCACGATGCACACGCCGTCATCGTCGGCGATCACCACGTCGCCCGCATTCACCAGGGCGCCACCGCAGACCAGCGGCACGTTCACCGAACCCAGGGTTTCCTTCACCGTGCCCTGCGCGTGCACCGCCCGGCTCCACACCGGGAAGCCCATCGCGGTCAGCTCGCGCACATCGCGCACGCCCGCATCGATGACCAGGCCACGGCAGCCACGGGCCTGCGCCGAGGTCGCCAGCAGGTCGCCGAAGTAGCCATCGGTGCAGTCGCTGGTCGGTGCCACCACCAGGATGTCGCCCTCGCCGAGCTGCTCGATGGCCACATGCATCATCCAGTTGTCGCCCGGCGGCACCGATACGGTGACCGCACTGCCGGCGATGCGCGCGCCGCTGTAGATCGGCCGCAGCCGCGGATGCAGCAAGCCACTGCGACCCTGTGCCTCATGCACGGTGGCCACGCCGGCCTCGGCCAGTGACTGGATCAGCGCCGGTTCGGCGCGCTCGATACGGGTGATGACGCGGGACATCCATCCATCCTTCGTTGGCGATGGCGCAGTCTGTTCCGCGTCATGCAGCCCCCTCAAGATCGTTTTTCGTCCGACCCATTCAATCTGGTTATAGTTGTGCCATGAATGGACTGCCCGAGCTGAACCTGAAACACCTGCACGCGATGGTGGCGGTACACGCGCACGGCGGCATCAGCGCGGCCGCGCCGCACCTCAATCTGTCCCAGCCCGCACTCACCCAGGCCATCGCACGGCTGGAACGGCAGCTTGATGCGCCGCTGTTCGACCGCCAGCCCGGCGGCATGGTCGCCACCGAAGCGACGCGCCTGCTTGCACCGCGCATCGAACGCGCCCTCGCTTACCTCGCCCGTGGCGTACGCGCGGCCCGGCGTGCGGCGCGCCTGCCTGCACTGGCAACCATCGAACGGCGGCTGACACTCAGCCAGCTGCGCGCCCTCAACGCGGTGGACAGCGCGGGCAGCTTCACGCTCGCGGCAGCGCGCGCCGGGGTTTCGCAGCCGGCCATGCACCGCGCGGTGCGCGAACTGGAAGCGGTGATCGAAGTGCCGCTGCTGCAGCGGCGTGGCAAGGCCCTGCTGGCGACGCCCGCCGCTACCCGTCTGCTGCGCTGGGTACGACTGGCGCTTTCCGAGCTGGCCACCGGCCTGGACGAACTGGCCGCCACCCGCGACCAGCACGGCGGCCGCCTGGCCATCGGGGTGATGCCGCTGGCGCGCGCATTGCTGCTGCCACAGGCACTGGCCCGGTTCGCACGCGCCTGGCCGGGCGCCACGGTGAACGTGGTGGAAGGCCCGTTTTCGGAGCTGCTGTCCGATCTGCGCGAAGGCAGCCTGGATCTGCTGGTCGGCGCCATGCGCGACCTCAGCGCGGTGCCCGACGTGGTGCAGGAAGGCCTGTTCGACGATGACCCGGTCATCGTCGGCCGCGCCGACCACCCTCTCGCCGCGCAGCTGCCGTGGCGTTTCGAGCAACTGCTGGACTATCCGTGGGTGATCCCGGCCACCGGCGCGCCGGTGCGTGCACGCTGGGAGCGGATGTTCCGCGACAACGGCCACGAGCCACCGGTCCTGCGCATCGAATGCGGCTCGCTGGTGATCACCCGCGGCCTGCTGCTGGAGGATGACTGGCTGACCCTGATGTCACGCGACCAGTTCCTGATCGAACGCCAGGCCGGCCTGCTGGCCGAACTGGGCCTGGCCGGCCGCGCCCTGCGCCGCCGCATCGGCCTGACCACCCGCGCCGACTGGCACCCGACGCGTCCGCAGCAGGCCTTCCTGCAGACCTTCCGCGAGGTCTGCGCCGAACGCAGCAGCGACGGCCCGGACGCCTGGCCCTTCCGCTATCGCTGAGCCCTGGTAGTGCCGGCCGCTGGCCGGCATGCCTGCGCCCATCACACGGCTGCCGGCCAGCGGCCGGCACTACCGCACATCGTCCGCACATAAAAAAACCCCCGGCGCGAGCCGGGGGTTTTCCGTTACCGCATCAGGCAGCGACCGTCTTGGCCACGTCCTGGTATTCCTCGATCTGGTCGAAGTTCATGTAGCGGTAGATCTCCGCGCCGCTCTGGGCGATCACACCCACATCGGCCATGTACTCTTCCTTGGTCGGGATGCGGCCCAGACGCGAGCAGATCGCGGCCAGTTCGGCCGAACCCAGGTACACGTTGGTGTTGCGGCCCAGGCGGTTCGGGAAGTTGCGGGTCGAGGTCGACATCGCGGTGGAACCTTCGCGGATCTGCGCCTGGTTGCCCATGCACAGCGAGCAGCCCGGCATTTCCATGCGTGCACCGGTGGCGCCGAAGGTGCCGTACACGCCTTCCTTGGTCAGCTCGGAAGCATCCATCTTGGTCGGCGGGGCCACCCACAGGCGGGTCGGCAGGTCACGCTTGCCTTCCAGCAGCTTGGCAGCCGCACGGAAGTGACCGATGTTGGTCATGCACGAACCGATGAACACTTCGTCGATCTTGGCGCCGGCCACTTCGGACAGCGTCTTCACGTCGTCCGGGTCATTCGGACAGGCCACGATCGGCTCGTGGATGTCGGCCAGGTCGATCTCGATGACGGCGGCGTATTCGGCGTCGGCATCCGGCTCCAGCAGCTCCGGGTTGGCCAGCCACGCTTCCATCTTCTCGATACGGCGCTGCAGCGAACGCGGATCCTGGTAACCCTCGGCAATCATCCACTTCAGCAGGGTGATGTTGCTGGTCAGGTACTCGATGATCGGTTCCTTGTTCAGGCGCACCGAGCAACCGGCGGCCGAACGCTCGGCCGAGGCGTCGGACAGCTCGAACGCCTGTTCGACCTTCAGCTCCGGCAGGCCTTCGATTTCCAGGATGCGGCCGGAGAAGATGTTCTTCTTGCCAGCCTTGGCCACGGTCAGCAGGCCCGACTTGATCGCGTACAGCGGAATGGCATTGACCAGGTCACGCAGGGTGACGCCCGGCTGCATCTGGCCCTTGAAGCGCACCAGCACCGACTCCGGCATGTCCAGCGGCATCACGCCGGTGGCAGCGGCGAAGGCGACCAGGCCCGAACCGGCCGGGAACGAAATGCCCACCGGGAAACGGGTGTGCGAGTCACCACCGGTACCGACGGTGTCCGGCAGCAGCATGCGGTTGAGCCAGCTGTGGATCACGCCGTCGCCCGGGCGCAGCGAGACGCCGCCACGGGTGGAGATGAACTCCGGCAGGGTGTGGTGGGTCTTCACGTCCACCGGCTTCGGGTAAGCGGCGGTGTGGCAGAACGACTGCATCACCAGGTCGGCCGAGAAGCCCAGGCAGGCCAGGTCCTTCAGCTCGTCACGGGTCATCGGGCCGGTGGTGTCCTGCGAGCCGACCGAGGTCATCTTCGGTTCGCAGTAGGTGCCCGGGCGCATGCCCTGGCCTTCCGGCAGACCGCAGGCGCGGCCGACCATCTTCTGCGCCAGCGAGAAGCCCTTGCCGGTATCGACCGGCTGCACCGGCAGGCGGAACAGATCGGTCGGGGCCAGGCCCAGCGCTTCGCGCGCCTTGCCGGTCAGGCCACGGCCGATGATCAGCGGAATGCGGCCACCGGCGCGCACTTCGTCGAACAGCACTTCGGACTTGACCTGGAACTCGGCGATCACTTCGCCGTTCTTCAGCGCCTTGCCATCGTACGGACGCAGCTCGACCACATCGCCGTGCTCCATCTTCGACACGTCCAGCTCGATCGGCAGTGCACCGGCATCTTCCATGGTGTTGTAGAAGATCGGAGCGATCTTCGAACCCAGGCAGACGCCACCGGCGCGCTTGTTCGGGATGAACGGAATGTCATCGCCGGTCCACCACAGCACGCTGTTGGTGGCCGACTTGCGCGAGGAACCGGTGCCGACCACGTCGCCGACATAGGCCACCAGATGGCCCTTGTCCTTCAGGTCGAGGATCTGCTGGATCGGGCCACGCTTGCCGTCTTCTTCCGGGGTGAACGGCGCATCGTCGCGCTTGTTCTTCAGCATCGCCAGGGCGTGCATCGGGATGTCCGGGCGGGTGGTCGCGTCCGGCGCCGGCGACAGGTCGTCGGTGTTGGTTTCGCCCGGCACCTTGAACACGGTGACGGTCAGGCTCTGCGGCACTTCCGGGTTGCTGGTGAACCACTCGGCATCGGCCCAGCTCTGCAGCACGGACTGGGCGTTGGCGTTGCCGGCCTTGGCCTTTTCCTGCACGTCATGGAAGGCGTCGAAGACCAGCAGGGTCTTCTTCAGGCCCGCAGCGGCGATGGTGCCGATGGCCGCATCGTCCAGCAGCTGCACCAGCGGGGCGACGTTGTAACCGCCGAGCATGGTGCCCAGCAGTTCGGTGGCGCGCTCGCGGCTGATCAGCGGGTTCTGCTCGCTGCCCAGGGCGATGGCCGCCAGGTACGAGGCTTTGACTTTGGCAGCATCGTCGACGCCGGCCGGCACGCGGTGGGTCAGCAGGTCGAGCAGGAACTCGGCCTCGCCCTGCGGCGGGTTCTTCAGCAGTTCGATGACATCGGCCGTCTGCTGCGCGCTCAGCGGCAGCGGCGGGATGCCAAGCGCAGCGCGCTCGGCGACGTGGTGGCGGTAGGCTTCCAACATGACAACTCCCGGGTAATGCGTAGGTTGAAAAAACAAAAGTGGGCTCAGGCTTGCGGCACGATCAGCTTCAGGCCCTTGAAGTAGTCGCGGTAAAACGTGTCGTTCCAGGTGATCAGGCCATCGCACTGCAGCAGTGCGTGGGCGCCAACCATGAAATCGTCCAGGCTGCGGCGGCTGCCGCTGCGCTGGCGGTGGCGGCGGTGCATCTCGCCGGCGCGCAGGGCCGACTTGGCCTCCAGCGCATTGAAGTGCACGCCCATTTCTTCCAGTGCTTCAAGCACCTCGGCGCCGCCGCGCAGCGAGGCGCAGACTTCAGCCAGGGTCGCGCCGCAGACCACCACGCGGCCGCCGACCAGGCTCTGCCGCAGGCAGGCCTCCACTGCATCGGCCTGCGGGCCGTTGCTCAGCAGTTCGACCAGCACCGGGGAATCGACAGCGATCATCACGGCTTAGTCCTCGTCGCGCACGGCGCGCACGGCGGCCTCGGCCGAATCGAAGCCATCAAGCGCGAACTTGCCGCGCGCCCGTGAAATGGCATCGTCAACACTCTTGCGCAGAATGATCCGGCTGCCGTCCAGCTCGACCTTCAGCTGGGTGCCCTTGGTCAGGCCCAGCGCATCACGCACTGCCTTGGGCAGGGTGATCTGTCCGCGCTCTGCAACGGTGGCTTCCATGGGTAGGCCCTCTTCGGTATGCACGAATTATACATACCGAAGGGGCCATACCGCCACCCGCGTACTTAGAAGACCACCTGCAGGCGGGTATTGAAGGTCGTGCCCTCGTCCCTGCCCCGCCCG
The DNA here is from genome assembly GCF_016624665.1 of Stenotrophomonas sp. S39. Lineage (NCBI taxonomy): Bacteria > Pseudomonadati > Pseudomonadota > Gammaproteobacteria > Lysobacterales > Lysobacteraceae > Stenotrophomonas > Stenotrophomonas sp. S39. Next base: position 11,327 of record NZ_JACVTT010000069.1, read on the forward strand.
CTGCCGCTGCGGTTGTAGGTCTGCCAGCGGATCGCCTCGAACATCACCCGGCTGTAGTCGTTCAGGTACCAGTTCGTTCCCAGCGTCCACGCGTGGCCAGTGCCGCCGGTGGGCAGCTCGGCGTAGTCCACATCCTCATAGCGCGCCTTCAGTTCCCAGGCCCCGGCGCCACCATCGGTCACCGGGTCGGCCACCTTCACCTTGCCCCAGGTGCCTGCCTTGCCCGAGTACGCTGGAAGTGCGCCCGCCAGGAACCAGCCCGCCGACACCGCCCAGGCCTCATGGTCCAGGTCGTAACGGCCGCTGGCGTCGACGCCGCGCAGGTTGCGCGTGCCCCATTCGCCGGTGGCCCATGCCGGGCCGAAGAACCCAGCCGCTTCCAGGCCATAGGCCGTGCTGCGCTCGGCCCCCACCAGGGTGCCCGGGGCGATCTTCACCAGATCGTTGAAGTGCCCGGCGATGGCCGAGCTGCGCAGCACGCCGCTGGCGCCGGCGGCGATCTCCTCGTGGAAGGCCCAGGCCCCCAGGTGCACGGTGGCGGCCTTGCTGGCCACCGGATTCCAGTGCACGCGGGTGGCCCAGGTCTGGCTGTCGTTGTCGTTGCCGGCGTTGTTCAGATCGTTGCCCGCCACCGACAGGCTGGCGTGCCAGCCCTTGCCGTACACGCGCTCGGTCAGGCCCACGCCGAACAGGCCACGCTGCGGCAGCATCAGCGTGCCGACCACGTTGCGGTCCGGGAACGGCGTGTTGGAGGTGCTGCTGGAGCCGTCGATGCCACGGTCGTTCAGCCGGTTGCCCACGGTCAGGTCCGCCGGCAGGCCGAACAGGGTGTGGTCCACGGTCGCATACACCGATTTCCAGGCCACTGCGTTGTCGGCGAAGTCACCCTCCACCGCCCAGCCGAGGATGCCGTAACGGCCCTCGGCGCCCAGGCGCACCGAGCGGATCTCGGTGCCGGAAATGTTGCGGTCAGCCACCGACGAACCGTCGGTACTGGAGCCATCGACGAACAGGCGGCCGCGCGGGCGGAAGGCGACCTTGCCATCGGCACTGCTGAATTCCGGCGCTCCCTTCGCCCAGGACACCTTCGGCGCCTTGGACTGGCTCGACTCCAGTGCGGCCACGCGCGTTTCCAGCGCCGGGGCTGGTGCCGGTCCCGGCGTCGCCACGGCGGCTGCAGCGCCGCCCTGCCCGCCTTCAACCGCACGCAGGCGGGCTTCGAGCTGCTGGATCTGCAGTGCCTGCTGCTGCACCAGCGCCGACAGTTCGGCCTGGCTCAACGGGGCCGGGGCGGATTGTGCCCCGGCATGGCCGCTGGCCAACAGCAGGCCGAGCGCGACCGACAGCGCTGCGCGGGGCAGCACGGTGTGCGTGTTCATGGGTTCTCTCTCCGGCCAGCCGGCCCCCTGGCCTGGCGCTGGCCTGTTGCGGTGGTGCGGGGGAAGATCGGGGGAGGCAGCGCGCGCCGCCGGATCAGCCCGGCGGCACGGCATGCGGGCTCAGCGCAGCGCGGTCAGCTGGTGGCCTGTGCCTGGGCGTTGGGACGCCAGGTGATCAGCTTGTTCTCGACCACGTCGAGCAGGGCATCGATGACCAGCACGAAGGCGGCCAGGATGATGATGCCGGCAAACACACCCACGGCATTGAAGTTGCCTTCGGCCTGAGCGATCAGGTAGCCCAGGCCTGCCGAAGCGCCCAGGTACTCGCCGATGATGGCGCCGACCACGGCGAAGCCGACCGAGGTACGCAGCGAAGACAGGATCCAGCTGGCAGCCGCCGGGAAGTAGACGTGGCGCAGCAGGTCGCTGCGACCCGCACCGAGGATGCGCGCATTGGCCAGCACCACCGGGTTCACTTCACGCACGCCCTGCATGGCGTTGAAGAAGGTGGTGAAGAACACCAGGGTCACCGCCAGGGCCACCTTCGACCACAGCCCCAGGCCCAGCCAGAGCACGAAGATCGGCGCCAGCACTACGCGCGGGATCGCATTGAAGCCCTTGATGAAGGGATCCAGGATGCGCGCCGAGCGGCGGCTCAGGCCGAGCCAGACGCCACCGGCCACACCCAGGCCGGTACCGATCAGGTAGCCCAGCGCGGTTTCGGTCAGGGTGATGTAGACGTGCTGGTAGAAGGAAGTATCGGACAGCCAGGTCCACGCCTGCTGCACGATCGCCGTCGGCGAGGGGAAGAAGAACGGATCGATCACGCCCAGCGCGATGCCGCCTTCCCAGCCACCGAACACGGCGATGACCAGGGCCAGCTGGATGATCTTGTCAGTCTTGGCGTGCATAGCTCTTCTCCACTTCGCCGCGCAGGCAGGCCCAGATGTCGCGGTACAGGTCGGTGAAACGTTCGTCCAGCTTGATCTCGGCAACATTGCGCGGCCGTTCCAGGCCCACGTCGAAGCTGCGCACGACGCGGCTGGCCGGGCCGGAAGACAGCACCACCACGCGGTCGCCCAGGGCGATGGCTTCTTCCAGATCGTGGGTGATCAGGATCACCGAGCGGCGATCCTCCTGCCACAGGCGCAGCAGTTCGTTCTGCATCAGGTGGCGGGTGTGGATGTCCAGCGCCGAGAACGGCTCGTCCATCAGGATCACCTTCGGCTCGACGATCAGCGCCTGCGCCATCTGCACGCGCTTGCGCTGGCCACCGGACAACTGGTGCGGGTAACGGTGCTCGAAGCCGGCCAGGCCGACCTTGGCCAGCCACGCATTGGCCTTGGCCTTGCGCTCGGCCTCGGGCACGCCGCGGAAGCGCAGGCCCAGCTCGACGTTCTGGTAGGCAGTCTTCCACGGCAGCAGCGCATCCTGCTGGAACAGGTAGCCGACCGACTCCTGCACGCCGCTGACCGCGCGGCCATCGATGGCCACTTCGCCGGACGACGGCTTCAGCAGCCCCGCCACGGAATTGAGGATGGTGCTCTTGCCGCAGCCGGTGGGGCCGACGATGGCGAGGAACTCGCCGTCGCCCACCTGGATGTCGACATCACGCACGGCGGTGAATTCGCCGAAGGACATGGTCACCTTGTTGATGGCGACCATGGTCTGTGCAGGCTCCAGCTGCGGCGCGCCGTTGAGCTGGCGCACGGTGGCATTGAGGGCCATGGGGTTATCTCCGCTTAACGTTGGGCGGCCGGCGCCGCAGCGTGGGCACGCTCGACGAAGGCATTGGTGTAGGTTTTGGACAGATCGATGTCGGCGTTGGCGACATCCTTGTTGAACTCGCGCAGCACCTTCAGCGGCGTTTCCAGATCGGCCGCGGTGAAGTGGCCATCGGTGGTGAAGATCGCGCGGGCGTTCTCCACGGCACGGGCGTAGGTGGCACGGTCGCCGGAGACGTAGCTGTCCGGCAGCGCGGCGACGATGTCCTCGGCGCTGTTGTCGGCGATGAACTTCAGGGCCATCTGCTCGGCGCGGGCGATCTTCTCGGCCGCCTGCGGGCGCTGTTCCAGGAAGCTGCGGTTGGCATACATCACCGAGGTCGGATACAGGCCACCGTAAACCTGGCGTGCGCCCTCGTCGCTGCGTGCATCGATGATGATCTTCCCGACCTTGCGCTCGGTGATCAGCGTCGCCGCCGGGTCATAGTTCACCAGCAGGTCGATCTTGCCCTGCTCCAGTGCTGCCACCGCCGCCGCGCCGGACCCCACGCCGATCAGCGAGATGCTGTCCACCGGGATGTCATGCTGGGCCAGGAAGTGGCGCACGAAGAAATCGGACGAGGAACCCGGTGCGGTGATGCCCACTTTCTGGCCCTTGATCGTATCCGGGCGCGCCGGGTCGAACGTCGCATCATCGCGGCCGGCCATCACCAGGCCGGAGTTGCGCGACAGCAGCACGAAGCCCACCACGTCCTTGCGCTTGGCCTGCATCTGGATGGTGTGGTCATAGAAGCCCACGGCCACGTCGGTGGAGTTGGCCACCAGCGCCTGCAGCACCTTCGAGCCACCCTGGGCGAAGTTCTCGGTCTTCACCTCCAGGCCGACGTCCTTGAAGTAGCCCTTCGAATCGGCAATGAAGAACGGCAGGTTGTTGAGGTTGTATGACCCCACGCTGATCCGCACGGGCGCGTTGTCGCCACCGCCGGCCGCCGCGCCCTGTGCATCGGCCCCCTGCTTGCTGCACCCGGCCATGGCCAGGCCTGCCGCGCACAGCGCGGCCATGAACATCTGCTTGTACATCATCCCTCCCAGGAGTGAAGCATCTACGTTGTGGTGGCCGGCCACGCGCGGCTGCGCGGGCCCGACCGGTTTCAGGTCATGCCGCTGAAGTCCATTGGCGGGCTTGGGTGGAACAGATCTCGGGGGTTGCCGGCGAGGTCGCGAACACGCGGCCTTCGAACAGGCGGCGGGCGGTACGGACCACGCTGGCAACCACCGGCGCATCGTCCGAGCTTCGGCTGAGGCCCACATCCAGGGCCCCGCTCGGATGTTCGAGGGTAATGCTGCCGGGCAGGCCCAGGCATCCGACGAAAGTGTTGGCCAGCGTGCCTGGCGTGACCGCCGCCGTGGCCAGGCCGACCCCGCCGGTGATCGCCAGCGCGGTATGGCACTGGTGCGGCATGAAGTAGCGCACCTGCAGATGGCCGCCGTGCTGCGGCGCAGACAGCAGCACCGGCTTGGGAATCACCTTGTTGCCGGCATCGGCGATACCCATGCGCGTGCCGGCTTCGATGCGCAGCGCCTCCAGCCGGGCGAGGAAGGCCGCATCCGCATTCAGTTCGGCCGGCGCCGCATCACCGCGCACCCCCAGGTCCTCGGCGCGCACCAGCATCATCGGCATCGCGCAGTCCACCAGGCTCACCGCCACGCCATCGATGGTTTCCTGGGCGTGGCCACTGGGCAGCAGCTTGCCGGTGCGGGCGCCGGCCGCATCCAGGAAGGACAGCCGCACCGGCGAGGCCGAGCCCGGCGCACCGGCAATCCGCGTATCGCCGCGGTAGACCACTTCGCCGCCGGGCGTTTCCACCGTCGCCACGATCAGCTTGCCGGTGTTGACGTTGAAGATGCGCACCGACGTCTGCGGGTCCTGCGCCTGCACCAGGCCCCGTTCGATGGCGTACGGGCCGACCGCGGCCAGCATGTTGCCGCAGTTGGGCGAGGTATCCACCACCTGCTGCTCCACCCGCACCTGGGCGAACAGATAGTCCACGTCGGCATCATCGCGGCTGGAGCGGTCGATGATCGCCACCTTGCTGGTCAGGGCGTTGCCACCACCGATACCGTCGATCTGCAGCGGATGGCCCGAGCCCATCACTTCCAGCAGCAGGCGGTCGCGCTGGGCGGTATCCGCCGGCAGGTCGGATGCCAGGAAGAAGGGGCCTTTGGAAGTACCGCCGCGCATGAGCACGCAGGGAATGCTGAGCAGATCGTTGGACATACGTGTGCTAGATTGATGCGTATAGGGGATGAATACCCCCTCTGTGATTCGATACTGGCATGACCCCGATTGATCTGTGAATTGCTGATTTTTGGATGATTGATACCCAATGAGCATCAATTGCGAAATCCTCGACCTGCGCGCGTTCCTTCTCGTTGCCGAGACACGCAGCTTCCATCGCGCCGCTGAAAGCCTGCACGTATCGCAGCCAGCGCTCAGCCGCCGCATCCAGAAGCTGGAGCAGGCTGTCGGCTCACCCCTGCTGGAACGCACCACGCGCAGCGTCAGCACCACCGCCGTCGGCGAGAACCTGCTGCCGCTGGTGCGGCGCATGCTGGAAGAGTTCGACGGTTCGTTGTTTTCCCTGCGCGGCCGCGAGGACACCCGCGGCGCCACGGTTACCATCGCCTGCCTGCCCACGGCCGCGTTCTACTTCCTGCCCAGCGTGATGGCTCGCTTCCACGAGGCGCACCCGAACGTGCGCTTCCGCATCCTCGATATTCCGGCCACCGAGGGCCTGCAGGCGGTGGAACGCGGCGAAGTGGAATTCGGCATCAACTTCATGGGGGCCAACGACCCCAACCTGGATTTCGACGTGCTGGCCGAAGACCCCTTCGTGCTGGCCTGCCGCCGCGACCACCCGCTGGCCCGCAAGCGCAAGGTCGAATGGGCCGACCTGGCCCAGCACCAGCTCATCACCGTGCACCGCACCAGCGGCAACCGCACCCTGCTCGACGGCGCCCTGGCACGCGAAAACCTCAAGCTGAGCTGGCACTACGAAGTGACCCACCTGTCCACGTCCCTGGGCATGGTCGAAGCCGGCATCGGCGTATCGGTGCTGCCGAAAATGGCCACCCCCGATGGCGACCACCCGATCCTGGTGACCCGCCCGATCGGCAATCCGGTGGTGTCGCGCACCATCGGCATCGTGCGCCGCCGCGGCGCCCTGCTCTCACCCACCGCCGAGCGCTTCCTGCAGATGCTGATGAGCCAGTGGCGCGGCAAACCGTGACATCGGCACTACATACAGCCATGTAACCTTGCGTCCTGCGCCAAGGGCGTTTCGGCCCCTCCCCGCTCGGCCATACTGGCGGGGACCCGGCGGCCGGAACGCCACCGGCAAACGCAAGCAGGCCCGCCACGGCGGGCCAGTGCAAGCCATCCGCAAGAGGAGTCATCCCGCATGAGCGATTCGTTCTCCACCCGCAGCCAGCTGGACGTCGGCGGCAAGACCTACGACTACTTCAGCCTTCCCAAGCTGGGCCAGCGCTTCGATATCTCCCACCTGCCCTATTCGATGAAGATCCTGCTGGAGAACCTGCTCCGGCACGAGGATGGCGGCGCCACCGTCGGCCCCGACCACATCGAAGCGGTGGCTCGCTGGCAGCCCAGCGCCGAGCCGGATACCGAAATCGCCTTCATGCCCGCGCGCGTGGTCCTGCAGGACTTCACCGGCGTGCCCTGCGTGGTCGACCTGGCCGCCATGCGCGATGCGGTGGTCAAGCTGGGCGGCAAGCCCGAGCAGATCAATCCGCAGATCCCCTCCGAACTGGTCATCGACCACTCGGTGCAGGTCGATGTGTTCGGCAAGCCCGACGCCCTGGACCTCAACGGCAAGATCGAATTCCAGCGCAACCAGGAACGCTACGGCTTCCTGCGCTGGGGCCAGAAGGCTTTCGACAACTTCAAGGTGGTGCCGCCCAACACCGGCATCGTCCACCAGGTGAACCTGGAGAACCTGGCCCGCGTGGTGATGACCGCGGACAAGGAGGGCAAGGCGGTTGCCTACCCCGATACCGTGTTCGGTACCGACAGCCACACCACGATGATCAACGGCATCGGCGTGCTCGGCTGGGGCGTGGGCGGCATTGAAGCGGAGGCGGCCATGCTCGGCCAGCCGTCCTCGATGCTGATCCCGCAGGTGGTCGGCTTCAAGCTGAGCGGCAAGCTGCCCGAAGGCGCCACCGCCACCGACCTGGTGCTGACCGTCACCCAGATGCTGCGCAAGCTGGGCGTGGTCGGCAAGTTCGTCGAGTTCTACGGCGACGGCCTGCAGCACCTGCCGCTGGCCGACCGCGCCACCATCGGCAACATGGCCCCCGAATACGGCGCCACCTGCGGCATCTTCCCGATCGATCACGAATCGCTGAACTACCTGCGCCTGTCCGGCCGCAGCGACGAGCAGATCAACCTGGTCGAAGCCTATGCCAAGGCCCAGGGCCTGTGGCACGAACCGGGCAGCGCACCGGCCCAGTACAGCACCACGCTGGAACTGGACATGGGCACGGTCAAGCCTTCGCTGGCCGGCCCCAAGCGCCCGCAGGACCGCGTGCTGCTGGAAGACGTGCAGAAGAACTACCGCGAATCGCTGGTCGGCCTCACCGCCAACCGCGACAAGCGCAGCGCCGATGTCTCCACCTTCGTCAGTGAAGGCGGCGGCGCGGCTGTCGGCAACGAACAGCTGGCCAAGGGCTATGCGGACATCGAGACCGAAGGCCGCAAGGTCCGCCTGAAGGACGGCGCGGTCGTCATCGCCGCCATCACCTCCTGCACCAACACCTCCAACCCGGCGGTGATGATCGGCGCCGGCCTGCTGGCCCGCAACGCCGCCGCCAAGGGCCTGAACCGCCAGCCGTGGGTGAAGACCTCGCTCGGCCCAGGCTCGCGCGTGGTCACCGATTACCTGGAAAAGGCCGGCGTGCTGAAGGAGCTGGAGAAGATCGGCTTCTACGTGGTCGGCTACGGCTGCACCACCTGCATCGGCAACTCAGGCCCGCTGCCCACCGAAGTCAGCGCCGGCATCGCCACTGGCGATCTGGTGGTCACCTCGGTGCTGTCGGGCAACCGCAACTTCGAGGGCCGCGTGCACCCCGAAGTGAAGATGAACTACCTGGCCAGCCCGCCGCTGGTGGTGGCCTACGCCATCGCCGGCACCACCGACATCGACCTGACCACCCAGCCGCTGGGCACCGGCAGCGATGGCCAGCCGGTGTTCCTGCGCGACATCTGGCCGAGCAACAAGGAAATCGGCGACGTCATCGCTGCGACCATCGGCCCGGAGATGTTCAAGCAGAACTACGCCGACGTGTTCAAGGGTGACAGCCGCTGGAACACCATCGCCTCGCCGGACGGCAACCTGTACGAGTGGAGCGATGCCTCCACCTACATCAAGAACCCGCCGTACTTCGATGGCATGACCATGCAGACCGGCAGCATCGACGACGTGCACGGTGCGCGCGTGATGGGCCTGTTCGGCGATTCGATCACCACCGACCACATCTCCCCGGCAGGCAACATCAAGAAGGATTCGCCGGCAGGCCGCTTCCTGCAGGAACGCGGCGTGCAGCCGGCCGACTTCAACAGCTACGGCAGCCGCCGCGGCAACGATGACGTCATGGTCCGCGGCACGTTCGCCAACATCCGCATCAAGAACCTGATGTTCGGTGGCGAGGAAGGCGGCAACACCCTGTACTACCCGGCCAACGGCGGCCAGCCGGAAAAGCTGGCGATCTACGACGCGGCCATGAAGTACAAGGCCGACAACGTGCCGCTGGTGGTGCTGGCCGGCAAGGAATACGGCACCGGCTCGTCGCGCGACTGGGCCGCCAAGGGCACCCTGCTGCTGGGCGTGAAGGCCGTGGTGGCCGAGAGCTTCGAGCGCATCCACCGTTCCAACCTGGTCGGCATGGGCGTGCTGCCGCTGCAGTTCCGCAACGGCGACAACGCGCAGTCGCTGGGCCTGGACGGCTCGGAGACGATCGACATCACCGGCCTGGAAGATGGTGCCAGCAAGCGTGCGACCGTCACCGCGACCAAGGCCGATGGCACGAAGAAGACCTTCGAGGTCTCGGTGATGCTGCTGACCCCGAAGGAAGTCGAGTACTTCCGCCACGGCGGCCTGCTGCAGTACGTGCTGCGCCAGCTGGCCAGCAAATAACGCCCCGGCTGTTGTAGAGCCGAGCCCATGCTCGGCTAACGCCCCGGCTCTTGTAGAGCCGAGCCCATGCTCGGCTGCGGTTGGCGACCTGCCAGCATCAGCCGAGCGCAGGCTCGGCTCTACAGCCCATGAAAGTTTCATATTTTTCCCGATTCATGCAATTCGCATGAAACAGGCGTAAGGTGGGCCCATACCCCCCGCTGGAGCCCCGCCATGCTTCACCTGCCCGTCCGCTTCGACCCGATCAATGAGCTGACCCACACCACCGCCTCGTCGGTGAAGGAGCACTGGCGCAAGGTCATGCAGGAGGTCCGCGACCAGCGCATGGTGGTGGTCACCAACCACAACGAGCCGCAGGCGGTCATCGTCTCCATCGAGCAGTACCGCGCCCTGCAGGCCCGCGTGGAAGCACTGGAATCCTCGCTGGAAGAACTGCGCGGGCAGGCCCCGGGCCTGGCCGAACTGCGCGCCGGCTTCGACCAGCGCCTGGCCGTACTGCAGCAGGCCCAGGCCGGTGACACCGCGCGTGCGCTGCTGCGCCGCCCGGCGCGCCTGAAGGGGCAGGTCAAGGCCGGCACGGGGCACTGATGTCTCGACCGTTCCTGTACGTCCTTGCCGGCGTCAACGGCGCCGGCAAGAGTTCGGTGGGCGGCCACGTACTGCGAGAGGCCGGGCTGGACTGGTTCAATCCGGATACGTTCGCCCGTGGCCTGCGCGAGCTGTCGGGCCAGTCCCAGGCCGAGGCCAACGCCCAGGCCTGGCAGGAAGGCGTCAACCGCATCCGCGATGCCCTCGAACGGGGCCACAACCATGCCTTCGAAACCACCTTGGGCGGCAATTCCATCGCCGCCCTGCTGCATGAAGCCAGCCACAGCCACGACGTGCTGATGTGGTTCTGCGGGCTGTCCAGCCCGGAGCAGCACATCGCGCGCGTGCAGGCGCGGGTGCGCAGCGGTGGCCATCCGATCAACGAAGCCGACATCCGCCGGCGCTGGCCGCTGGCCCAGCAGAACCTGGTGCGGCTGATGCCGGTGCTGGCCCAGCTGCAGGTCTACGACAACAGCGCCGATGCCGCCCCCGGCGAAGCCGTGCCCGATCCGCAGCTGCTGCTGCAGATGGAGGATGGCCAGGTGCTGTACCCCGAAGCGGACGACCTTGCCCAGCTGGCAGCCACGCCCGCCTGGGCCACCCCGCTGCTGGAAGCCGCCCTCCGCCTGTAACCCAAGGGGTCGGATCCCGGGGTCGGATCCCTTTCCAAAGGAAAGGGCTCTGATCCCCAATCCTGATCCCCATCCATACACCACCTTCACTGTTTGTTGATTGAACGTTCAATCAACAAACGCGATACTGTCCACCTCGGGCCAACGCCCATGCCCCAGGTGAGACCGTGCCGAAGAAAGGCATCGAACCCATCCGCCGCGAGCAGCTGATCCAAGCCACCTTCCAGGTCATCCACGATATCGGCCTGGCCGATGCCACCGTGGCCACCATCGCCCGCCAGGCCGGCCTGTCCACCGGCATCGTCGCCCACTACTTCGGCGACAAGGCCGGCCTGCTCAACGCGGCCATGCGGCAGATCCTCAATGAACTGAAGGATGCCTTCGCCCACTGCCGGGCCCGCGCCGATGCAGACCCGCGGGCCCAGTTGCGCGCCCTGGTCGATGGCAACTTCGACCAGACCCAGACCAGCGGCCCGGCCATGCGGGTCTGGCTGACCTTCTGGGCGGCGAGCATGCACCAGCCGGAACTGGCCCGCCTGCAGCGCATCAACGACCAGCGGCTGTATTCCAACCTGGCCCATCAGTTCCACCGCGCGCTGCCCGCCGGACGCGCCCGCGACGCCGCGCGCGGGCTGGCCGCGATGATCGACGGCCTGTGGCTGCGCGGCAGCCTGGTCGGCGGCCCGTTCGACACCGCCGCCGCACGCGCGCTGGCCTACGCCTATATCGACTTCCAGCTGCAGCCCGAGGGCGTATAAGCAGCCTCAAGCCCTTCCCCCTTTGTTTACAGGAGTGCCCCATGTCCCCCCTGCCCGTACAGCAGCTCTACATCCACGGCCAACGCGTCGACGCCACCAGCGGCAAGACCTTCCAGAGCATCAACCCGGCCAACGGCCAGGTGCTGGCCGAGGTGCAGATCGCCAGCGAGGCCGACGTCGAACGCGCGGTGCAGAGTTCCGCCGAAGGACAGAAGGTGTGGGCGGCGATGACCGCGATGGAACGTTCGCGCATCCTGCGCCGCGCCGTCGATATCCTGCGCGAGCGCAACGATGAGCTGGCCCGGCTGGAAACCCTGGATACCGGCAAGGCCCTGGCCGAAACGACTACGGTGGACATCGTCACCGGCGCCGACGTGCTGGAGTACTACGCCGGCCTGGCCACCGCCATCGAAGGCATCCAGCTGCCGTTGCGCGAATCGAGCTTCTTCTACACCCGCCGCGAACCGCTGGGCGTGGTCGCCGGCATCGGTGCCTGGAATTACCCGATCCAGATCGCGCTGTGGAAATCGGCGCCTGCGCTGGCCGCCGGCAACGCCATGGTGTTCAAGCCCTCCGAAGTGACCCCGCTGACCGCACTGAAGCTGGCCGAGATCTACAGCGAAGCCGGCGTTCCGGACGGTGTGTTCAACGTGGTGCAGGGCCCGGGCGGCGAGATCGGCAACTGGCTCACCGAGCATCCGGTGATCGAGAAGATCTCCTTCACCGGCGGCGTGGCCACCGGCAAGAAGGTGATGGCCGCGGCCGCGTCCTCCTCGTTGAAGGAAGTGACCATGGAACTGGGCGGCAAGTCGCCGCTGGTCATCTGCGATGACGCCGACCTGGACCGCGCCGCTGACATCGCGGTGATGGCCAATTTCTTCAGCTCCGGCCAGGTCTGCACCAACGGCACCCGCGTGTTCGTGCCGCGCGCCCTGCTGGCCGCGTTCGAAGCCGCCGTGGTCGAGCGCGTGAAGCGCATCCGCATCGGCGATCCGCAGGCGGCCGACACCAACTTCGGCCCGATGGTCAGCTTCCCGCACATGCAGAACGTGCTGCGCTACATCGACAGTGGCAAGGCCGAAGGCGCGCGCCTGCTGGCCGGCGGTGGCCGTGCCGGGGAAGGCGCACTGGCCGAAGGCGCCTACGTGCTGCCGACCGTGTTCTCCGATTGCCGCGATGACATGACCATCGTCCGCGAGGAGATCTTCGGGCCGGTGATGAGCATCCTCGCCTACGACGACGAGGAGGAAGCCATCCGCCGCGCCAACGACACCACCTTCGGCCTCGCTGCCGGCGTGGTCAGCCGTGACATCAGCCGCGCACATCGCATCATCCACCGCCTCGAAGCCGGCATCTGCTGGATCAACACCTGGGGCGAATCGCCGGCGGAAATGCCGGTGGGTGGCTACAAGCAATCCGGCGTCGGCCGCGAGAACGGCCTGTCCACGCTGGGCCACTACACCCGCATCAAGTCGGTGCAGGTCGAACTGGGCGACTACGCCAGCGTGTTCTGATCAGCGTGTTCTGATCAGCGTGTTCTGATCAGCGCGCCCTGAGCCGCCCCGCCCCACCGCCCGGCCCGCGTGCCGGACCGACATTCCGCCGGGACGCCTGCGCATCGCGCGTCCCGGCCAGCAGGAGAACCCCATGAGCACCCACACCGAGTACGACTACATCATCATCGGCGCTGGTTCGGCCGGCAACGTGCTGGCCACCCGCCTCACCGAGGATGCCGATGTCAGCGTGCTGCTGCTGGAAGCCGGTGGCCCGGATTACCGCCTCGACTTCCGCACCCAGATGCCGGCCGCGCTGGCCTATCCCCTGCAGGGCAAGCGCTACAACTGGGCGTACAAGACCGACCCGGAGCCCTTCATGAACAACCGTCGCATGGATTGCGGGCGCGGCAAGGGCCTGGGCGGCTCATCGCTCATCAACGGCATGTGCTACATCCGCGGCAACGCCATGGACTATGACCACTGGGCCAGCATGCCCGGCCTGGAAAACTGGACCTACCTGGACTGCCTGCCCTACTTCCGCAAGGCCGAGACCCGCGACATCGGCGCCAACGATTACCACGGCGGCGATGGCCCGCTGCGGGTGACCACGCCCAAGGCCGGCAACAACGAACTGTTCGCCGCCATGGTCGAAGCCGGCGTGCAGGCCGGCTACCCGCGCACCGATGACCTCAACGGCTACCAGCAGGAAGGCTTCGGCCCGATGGACCGCACGGTGACCCCGCAGGGCCGCCGCTCCAGCACCGCCCGTGGCTACCTGGACCTGGCCAAGCCGCGCCCGAACCTGACCATCGTCACCCACGCCCTCACCGATCGCATCCTGTTCTCGGGCAAGCGCGCGGTCGGCGTGCAGTGGCTGCACAACGACCAGCCGCAGCGTGCCACTGCACGCCGCGAAGTGCTGCTGTGCGGCGGCGCCATCGCCTCGCCGCAGATCCTGCAGCGCTCCGGCGTCGGCCCGGCCGACCTGCTGCGCAGCCTGGACATCGATCTGGTGCACCACCTGCCGGGCGTCGGCGCCAACCTGCAGGATCACCTGGAGATGTACCTGCAGTACGAGTGCAAAAAGCCGGTATCGCTGGCCCCGGCGCTGAAGCTGCACAACCAGCCCGCCATCGGTGCCGAATGGCTGTTCATGGGCACCGGCATCGGCGCCAGCAACCAGTTCGAGGCCGGTGGCTTCATCCGCAGCGACGAGGCCTTCGACTGGCCGAACCTGCAGTACCACTTCCTGCCGGTGGCGATCAATTACAACGGCTCCAACCCGATCAAGGCGCACAGCTTCCAGATGCACGTCGGCTCGATGCGCTCGCCCAGCCGCGGCCGCGTGCAGGTGGTATCCAAGGATCCGCGCGTGCACCCCAGCATCCTGTTCAACTACATGTCGCACGAGCAGGACTGGCGCGAGTTCCGCGCGGCCATCCGCATCACCCGCGAGATCTTCGCGCAGCCAGCGCTGGCGTCGTACAGCGGCCGCGAGATTTCGCCGGGCCGCGAGCTGCAGACCGACGCACAGATCGACGGTTTCGTCCGCGAGCACGCCGAGACGGCCTACCACCCCTCGTGCACCAACAAGATGGGCCACGCCGATGACCCGATGGCGGTGGTCGACGGCCAGGGCCGCGTGCACGGCCTGGAAGGCCTGCGCATCGTCGATGCCTCGATCATGCCGCAGGTGGTCACCGGCAACCTCAACGCGCCGACCATCATGATGGCCGAGAAGCTGGCCGACGTGATCCGTGGCCGCAGCCCGCTGGCCCGGAGCACCGCGCCCTATTACAAGGCCAACGGCGCCCCCGCGCGCAGCCGCAGCTGACGCATACGCCTCTCAATCCTTCGGGTAGTGGGGGGGGGGGGGGGGGGGGGGGGCGGGGGGGGCCCGCCGCCGGCCCCCCCGGCGGCGCGGGCCGCAG
>NZ_JACVTT010000006.1:0-85852 GCF_016624665.1 Stenotrophomonas sp. S39
ACCCACCAACAGCGCGCGGAAACTGTCAGAGGTGGGGCGGTGTGGGTGGGCAGGACCGTTGGCGCCATGGATGGGTTTACGGCGTGTCCTGACCACCCACACCGCCCCGCCATCCCACGGAATGCCGCTCCGGCTTTTGACGTTGACGTTGCTTTGGCCTGTAGCAGGTGCAGGGCTGCAAGCCCTGCCAGACAACCCCACCCTAGATGTCTGTCGGAGCCAACCCGTACCGCTCGGCGAAGCGCTTGCTGAAACTCGCCGCCGATCGATACCCCGCGCGTGCGGCCACCGTCTTCAGTGGCAGGTCCGTCGTGTACAGCAGCGTCATGCCATGTGCCAGCCGCGCTTCGGTCAGCAACTGCCGCAGGCTGGTGCGCTCGGCCGCCAGGCGACGGCGCAGGGTCGCGCCGCTCAGCGCGAACTGGTCTTCAACGTCGCGCGACTGCCAGTCCCGCGCTGGCTCGGCCGCGATGCGGTCGCGGATCTGTTCGCCCAGGCTCGGTGCCTGCGGCAGCAGCAGGTTGCCGTGGCCCTGCCGGCACCACGCCAGTACCAGCTCGGCCAAGGCCAGCCGTGCGTCGCTGTAATGCCCATCCTGCAGCGCCTGGCGCCAGCGCCGCAGCACCGCGCCGTGGTCGTCCAGGCGTGGCTGCGCGATCGCATCGCCAGCGGCCGGCAACGCTTCGCTCCACAACGTGCGCGCCGCGCCCAGCACTTCCGCACACAACGGCACGATGGCACTGAGGTAACGGCCGGTGCCCGCATCGGGCGTGTTGACCACATCGATCCGGCAGCGCTGGGTGAACAACAGCATGTCGCCGGCGTGTGCGGTCAGCGACTGGTGCGCCGTGCGTACCTGCTTGCTGCCTTCCAGCAGGATGACGAACTGCGGTTGTGGAATGTCCACCGAGCTGGCGCCGTGTTCGCGGCGCGCGGTGATGCAGGCATAGCCTTCGGCGCGGTCGCAGCCGGCCAGGCTGGCCATCTCCGCCAGCAGGGCGACGGCCGGTGGCAGCATCGCGGTCATGACAGGTGGGCTCCCAGCAGTCTGCCAATGCCGGCGGCGGCGGCCATCGCCAGTGCGCCCCAGAACATCACCCGCACGGCACCGCGCACCGGCGGCGCACCACCGGCACGGGCGGCCATCGCGCCGGTCAGGCACAGGCCGAGCAGGGTGCTGGCGGTGGTGGCCACGGTGACCTGCGCGGCGCTGGAGAACAGGGCGGTCAGCACCGGCAGCGCCGCGCCGCAGGTGAAGGCACCGGCCGAGGCGAGGGCGGCCTGCAGCGGGCGCGCGCGCAGGGTGTCGGTAATGCCGAGTTCGTCGCGCGCGTGCGCGCCCAGTGCGTCGTGCGCGGTCAGCTGTTCGGCCACCTGCCGGGCCAGTGTCGGCTCCAGGCCCCGATGGCGGTAGATCGCGGTCAGCTCGTCCAGTTCGCTGTGCGGGTCTTCGTGCAGTTCGCGCATTTCCACTGCCAGGTCGGCCGCTTCGGTGTCGGCCTGGGTCTGCACCAACACGTATTCGCCGGCGGCCATCGACATGGCACCGGCAACGGTGCCGGCCACGCCGGTGGCCAGGATCGTGCTGGTTGAGGCACCGCTGGCGGCCACGCCGACCACCAGGCCGGCCACCGAGACGATGCCGTCATTGGCTCCCAGTACGGCGGCGCGCAGCCAGCCCACGCGATCGGCGCGGTGCAGTTCCGGGTGTCGTGAATGGCGGCTCATGGCCTGAGTGTACGGGGGTCAAGAGGTCGTCGGTAGGATGCTGAAACCCGTCACCGTCGCATGCTGCGAAGGGCCACCACGCTATAGTGCGCCCTTGCGATGGAAGGCCCCCAGCCCCACATCCCCTGCCACTGTCCAGCGAGTCCTCCCCTTGTCGAGCCCCAGCCACGTCGCCGATACGCCCATTACCGACCGCTCGGAGCTGGTCGAGGTGCTTGCCTCCGGCGAAAAGCCCCGTGCGCAGTGGCGCATCGGTACCGAACACGAGAAGTTCGGGTTCCGCCTGGACGACCTGCGCCCGCCGACCTTCGAAGGCGAGCGTGGCATCGAAGCCCTGCTCAACGGCCTGACCCGCTTCGGCTGGGAGCCGGTGCAGGAGAACGGCAACACCATCGCCCTGCTGCGTGACAACGCCTCGGTGACGCTGGAGCCGGCCGGCCAGCTGGAACTGTCCGGCGCGGCGCTGGAAACCATCCACCAGACCTGCGTGGAAACCGGCACCCACTTGAATGAAGTGGCACAGGTGGCCGGCGAACTGCAGCTGGGCTTCCTCGGCATGGGCTTCCAGCCGAAGTGGCGCCGCGATGAAATGCCGTGGATGCCCAAGGGCCGCTACAAGATCATGCGTTCGTACATGCCCAAGGTCGGTTCGCTGGGCCTGGACATGATGACCCGCACGTCCACCGTGCAGGTGAACCTGGATTACGCCACCGAAGCGGACATGGTGAAGAAGTTCCGCGTGTCGCTGGCGCTGCAGCCGATCGCCACCGCGCTGTTCGCCGATTCGCCGTTCACCGAAGGCAAGCCGAACGGCTACCTGAGCTACCGCTCGCACATCTGGACCGACACCGACGCCGACCGCACCGGCATGCTCGACTTCGTGTTCGAGGATGGCTTCGGTTACGAGCGTTATGTCGACTACCTGCTCGACGTGCCGATGTACTTCTCCTACCGCGATGGCATCTACCACGACGCCAGCGGGCAGAGCTTCCGCCATTTCATGCAGGGCAAGCTGCCGGTGCTGCCGGGTGCGCTGCCGACGCTGCGTGACTGGTCGGACCACATGACCACCGCCTTCCCGGAAGTGCGCCTGAAGAAGTACCTGGAAATGCGCGGCGCCGACGGTGGCCCGTGGAGCCGCCTGTGTGCGCTGCCGGCGTTCTGGGTGGGCCTGCTGTACGACGACACCGCGCTGGATGCCGCCTGGGACCTGGTGCGTGATTTCAGCCTGGCCGAGCGCCACGCGCTGCGCGACGGCGTGCCGAAGCATGCCATGGGCCTGCCGTTCCGCAACGGCACCGTGCGCGACCTGGCCCGCGAAGCGGTGAAGATTTCCGTGGAAGGCCTCAAGCGCCGCGCCGCGCGCAATGCCGATGGCCAGGACGAAAGCAAGTTCCTGGACGTGCTGCAGGAAATCGTCGAGTCGGGCCTGACCCCGGCCGAGCGCAAGCTGGCGCTGTTCCATGGCCGCTGGCATGGCGACGTGGACCCGGTGTTCCGCGAGTTTGCTTATTGATCGCGTTGCGTGGCCGCCGGGCATGGCCCGGCGCTACCGGCCCTTGCCATGAGCCAGTTCATCTTGTTCGAGCAGAATCCTGCCGCAGAGGGAACAGGGCGGGATGAAATGGCGTCAGCGCGGAACAGTGACTTCCTGGCTGGGGTTGCCGACCTCTACTTCCCTGGGGCGGAACAGGTAGTCAGTTGCGCCGCAGTTGCCGGGGATGCCAGTGATCTGATCAACGACGTCTACCTGCGCATCAGATCCAACTCGGATGTGGAAGGCTCGCGTATCGCCCGGCTGGTGAAGCGTGCGTTCGAGATGAACATCGGGTTCGTGTTCTGGGCTGGATCGGACTACAGGGATCTGCCCGCCATAGGGTCCTGTGCGGACTTTCTGCAGGCGCTGGCGGAGCAGGCAGAGCAACAGCCCGCTGACGTCTTCATGAAATACATTCCGCATTGTGCCGGCAGTGGCGGTTGATTTGACTGGCCTGACCGTGTCAGCCGGTTGTGCGCCATGAAAAAACCCCGGCATTGCCGGGGTTTTTTCGTTCCATGACTGTGGCGATCAGGCCTTGATCGTCGCCATGTCGATCACGAAGCGATAGCGCACATCGTTCTTCGCCATGCGCTCCCAGGCCTGGTTCACGTCCTTGATGTTGATCACCTCAACATCGCTGACGATGCCGTGCTCGGCACAGAAGTCCATCATTTCCTGGGTTTCGGCCATGCCGCCGATGGCCGAGCCGGTGACGTGCTTGCGGCCGAAGATGACCGTGCCACCCATCAGCGGCGGGTCCAGTTCGGTGATGACGCCGACCAGGCACATGGTGGCATCGCGCTTGAGCAGGCTCATGTACGGGTTGGTGTCATGGCTGACCGGCACCGTGTTGAGCAGGAAGTCGAAGCTGTTGGCGTGCGCCTTCATCTGCTCGGCGTCGCGCGAGACCAGTACTTCGTCGGCGCCCAGGCGCTTGGCGTCGGCACCCTTTTCCGGGGTGGTGGTGATCATCACCACGGTGGCGCCCATCGCCTTGGCGAACTTCACGCCCATGTGGCCGAGGCCACCCAGGCCGATCACGCCCACCTTCTGGCCCGGGCCGACCTTCCAGTGGCGCAGCGGCGAGTAGGTGGTGATGCCGGCGCACAGCAGCGGTGCGGCCGCCTTCAGGTCCAGCTTCTCGGACACCTTCACCACGAAGCGCTGCTCGACCACGATGTGGTCGGAATAGCCGCCCATGGTCAGCTCGCCGGTGTTGCGGTCGTGGCTGTTGTAGGTATAGGTCGGGCCCTTTTCGCAGTACTGCTCCAGGTCGTGGTCGCAGGCATCGCAATGGCGGCAGGAATCGACCATGCAGCCAACGCCGGCGAAATCGCCGACCTTCAGGGTGGTGACGGACGGGCCGACTTCGACCACGCGGCCGATGATCTCGTGGCCCGGCACCATCGGGTACTCGGCGCCGCCCCAATCGTCGCGGGCCTGGTGCAGGTCGGAATGGCAGATGCCGCTGTACAGCACTTCGATGCGGATGTCGTTGGCGCCGACGGCGCGACGTTCGAAGGTGAAGGGCTCGAGCGGGGCGGTGTTGGTGCGCACCGCATAACCATGGGCGAGGGACATGGGGAATCCTTGGCGGGGTTTGTCGAAAGGCGCTTTACAATACGCCCCTCGTACCGGCCTACAAAGCCCGGATATCGGCATGATTCATCAAGGCAGACTGCACAATGGCCTCTGACAATCTCTCCCACCTGGCCGCCTTCGCCGCCGTGGCCCGCCACCGCAGCTTCCGCAAGGCCGGCGGCGAGCTGACCCTGTCGACCTCGGCGGTGAGCTATGCGATCCGCGCGCTGGAAGAGCGGCTGGGCGTGGGCCTGTTCCACCGCACCACCCGCAGCGTGGCCCTGACCGAGGCCGGGCAGCGCCTGCTGGACAGGCTGCAGCCGGCGCTGGGCCAGGTGCATGACGCGCTGGAAGAAATGAACCAGTTCAGGGACAGCCCGACCGGCCTGCTGCGCATCAACGCGGCCCGCTCGGCGGTGCCGAACCAGCTTGGCCCGCGGCTGACCCGCTTCCTGCGCGCGCACCCGGACGTGCGCCTGGAGTTGACCGAGAACGACGGGCTGGTGGACATCGTGGCCGAAGGTTTTGATGCCGGCGTGCGCCTGCACGAGTTCGTGCCCGAGGACATGGTGGCGGTGCCGTTGGGGCGGGCGCTGCACGGCATGATCGTGGCCTCGCCTGAGTACCTGCGCCAGCACCCGGCGCCGCAGCATCCGCGCGACCTGCTGCAGCACGAATGCATCCGCTTCCGCTTCGCCAGCGGGCACCTGTACAAGTGGCAGTTCGACCGTGATGGGCAGTCGCTGGAAATCGATGTGCGCGGGCGGCTGACGCTGAGCGAGCAGACCACCATCATCCGCGCGGTGCTCGATGGGTTCGGCCTGGCCTACGTGCTGGAAGATGCCGCGCGCCCGCACCTCGAGGCCGGGACGATGGTGGCGGTGCTGCAGGACTGGAGCGAACCGTTTCCCGGCTTCGTGCTGTATTACCCGAAGCAGCGGCAGATGGCGTCGGCGCTGCGAGCGTTCGTGGATATGCTGCGGGAGTGATGCCGTGCCGCCCAACGGTCGGCACCCACCGTGGATGGCCGGGGCCGCTCACTCCACCAGCGCGTCGTACCCCAACCCGACGAACTGGATCAGGCAGAACCCATGCCCGAACGGATCGGCCAGCACCGCCAGCCGTCCCCAGCGCCGCTCGCTCACCGGCAGTTCGATCACCGCGCCTGCAGCCACCGCGCGTGACAGCGCGACGTTGATGTCTTCCACCACCCAGTCCAGGTGCAACGGCGTCCAATGCCGCTCGAAATCGCGCACGTCGCCCTCATCGGTAGCCACGCTGCCGTCGTCGCTCTGCAGCAGGTACAGCGGGGTGGGGCCGCCGAGCAGTTCCAGCGCGCCCGCCCCCAGGCGGCGGCCGGCATGCAGGCCGAACGCTGCAACGTAGAACGCTTCGGCAGCGGCCAGGTCGGGCACATCGATGTTGACGATGAAGGTGCGGGCGGGGGAGTCCATGGCAGGGGTCTGCGGAGGCCGGTTGCACGCAGTCTAGACCTGCTGGAGCACGCTGCGGGTTCATCTGCCGGGTGAATTCAGGCAAGGTAGGTGGCTCCCCATGAAAAGGACATCCATGAGCAGATTGACCGACATCGAACAGGCGACCGGCCAGGCATTCCCGCCGCTGTTCCAGCAGCTGCATGACGCAGGTCGGTTGAGCTGGGGTGGCAGCCATCCGCAGTGGTCCGAAACGGTGTTCCCCACGCTGCAGGACGACCCGCCGGTGCTGCTGTATGCGCAGGAATACGAGCCGCTGGAGCACGACGAGCTGCTGGAGGCGTGGCAGGAGCTCACGGCCGAGGAACACTACAATCCCCTGCGCGCGGACCTGCAGCTGCTGCCGTTCGCACGCACCGGGGCAGGTGACAGCTACTGCTTCTGGACCAATGCCCCCGGCTTTGACGAGCCGCCGGTCGTGCTGGTGTGGCATGACGATGATCGTGCCGATGTTCTGGCCGCCAACTACCAGGACTTCGTGTTCCGCAAGATGGTTGAAGCGGTGGCCGAATATGAGCGGCCGTACTCGCTGCTGTCGCATGGCGAGCTGGCTGTGAACCTGCAGCGCTGGTTGCAGAACCACCAGCCGGTTCTGCGCGCCGACCAGTACGCGGCAGTGGCGGCGCTGTTCGCGCGCGAGGGCGAAATTGCTGAAGGCGATATCACCGATGACGACGTGCAGGCGCTGGTACAGCAGGTGATCGGCTTCCCGCGGCTGGACGAGTCGTTCGCCTACGTGCGCGAGGACGCTTGAAGGCATGGGGTCAGATCCGCGCCTGGCGCGGCTCTGACCCCATGCCCGGTCAGCCCGCGACCGGGTAATCCAGATACCCTTCGCGGCCGCCGCCGTAGTAGGTATCGCGATCGGGGGCGGCCAGTGCGATGTCCTGCTGCAGGCGCTCGACCAGATCCGGGTTGGCGATGAACGGCTGGCCGAAGGCGGCGATGTCGATCGTGCCTTCATCGACCAGGCGCAGCGCGTACTCACGGGTCATGCCGCCGGCCAGCAGCACGGTGCCGCCATAGGCCTGCTTGAAGGCCTTCAGGAATGCCTCGCCGATGGCGCGCTCGCCGTGCAGGTAGTTGTCATTCAGATGCACGTAGGCCAGCCCGCGCTTGCCCAGTTCTTCGGCCAGGTACAGGTAGCTGGCCTCGTTCTCGGCATAGGCCGGCATGTCGAAGACCTGGCTGTTCGGCGCCAGGCGCACGCCGACGCGGTGCGCGCCGATGCGCGCGGCCATCGCATCCACGGTGTCCAGGATCAGCCGTGCGCGGTTGCGCAGCGACCCGCCGTACAGATCCTGCCGATCGTTGGTGAGCGGGTTGAGGAACTGCTCGAACAGGTAGCCATTGGCAGCATGCAGTTCGATGCCATCGAAGCCGGCGGCGATGGCATTCTCCGCGCCGCGCACGAAGTCGCTGACGATGCCCGGCACTTCCTCGGTGCGCAGGGCGCGCGGCGGGGTCGGGTCGACGCGGCCGCGGCTGCCATCGTCCAGGTACACGAACGCGAAGTACCTCGGATCGCTGCCCACCGCACGCGTACCGGCGCTGACCGGCTGGCCGCCGTCGGGCTGCAGCGAGCTGTGCGACATGCGGCCGACGTGCCACAGCTGGGCGAAAATGGTGCCCTGCGCCGCGTGCACGGCGTCGGTCACCAGCTTCCAGCCCGCCACCTGTGCGTCCGACCAGATGCCGGGCACATCGACGTAGCCCTGGCCCTGCGGCGACACCGGCGTGCCTTCACTGATGATCAGGCCGGCACTGGCGCGCTGCTGGTAATACTCGGCGGTCAGCGCGTTGGCCACGGCGCCGGGGTTGCGCGCGCGGGTCATCGGCGCCATTGCGATGCGGTTGTGCAGCGGGGTTCCCGCCAGGTCGAAGGGGCGGAACAGCAGGTCGGTCATCTCGGTCATCTCGGTGTGGGGGAGGGCGCCCGCGGCGCCATGCACACAGGATGGAGTTGACATCGAGGCACATAAAGAGCTTCGATTTCCCATTTGGCGGGACATCATGTCCCCAATGGAGGCTGCAGATGCTGCCCGTGGAATCCCTGAACGGACTGGTGACCTTCGTCACCACGGCCCGTGCCAGCACCTTCACCGAAGCGGCCGAGGCGCTGGGCATCTCGCGCTCGGCGGTGGGCAAGGCCATCGCGCGGCTGGAGGCGCGGCTGGGCGTCCGCCTGTTCCACCGCACCACGCGGCGCATTTCGCTGACCACCGACGGCGAGGCCTACTACGCCTCGTGCGCGGCCGCGCTGGATGAGATCTCCGCCGCCGAGGCCTGCCTGGGGTCGGCCGCGCACCTGCCCAGCGGGCGCCTGCGCATCGACATGCCCTCGTCGTTCGGCCGCCTGGTGGTGATGCCGGTGCTGCTCAAGCTGTGCCAGCAGTACCCGGACCTGCAGCTGACGGTGACCTTCACCGACCACTTCGTCGACCCGATCGAGGAAGGCATCGACCTGCTGATCCGCTTCGGTGGACTGCAGCAGGCCGAGCACCTGGTGGCGCGCCGGCTGGGCAGCCAGCGCCTGGTCACCTGTGCGGCGCCGTCCTACCTGCGGGCGCACGGTGTGCCGCGCAACGTGGACGAGCTGCGCCAGCACCGCAGCATCGTCGGCTACCGCCATGGCCAGCCGATGGCATGGCGGATCGGCCCGGACGGGGAGGGCGGCACCTTCATTCCCTCGGCCACCCACCAGCTCAACGATGGCGACGCGGTGATCGACGGTGCCATTGCCGGGCTCGGCATCTGCCAGATGCCGGTCTCGCTGGTGCGGCGGCACCTGCAGTCCGGCGCGCTGCAGTCGGTGCTGGACGACTGCATGCAGCGGCACATCGAGATCCACGCGCTGTGGCCACCCACCCGCCACCTGCGGCGGAAGGTGCGCTACGTGGTGGATGAGCTGACCCGGCTGGCGGAAGAAGGTCGGTTCGATTGAGCACACGGCATCACTAGTTCACGATCCGGGCGGACGTATATTCGCCGTCCTGTAGCGCTTGAAGTACCTCAGTCAGGAGCGCAATCACGTTGCGCCCATGGGGCGGTGACGAAGTAGGCCGCCAAGCTGTCGATGGCCGGTGCAATGTCGTCTCGCCACGGCGGGCGCTGCGTTCGATCAGCAAACGACCCGACGAGATGGGCCGGTGGCATCGAGAGGCCAGCCGATAGAAGCTGTTTCCCTGATCGGCTGGAAAGGCTGGAGACCTGATGCGGGCACTGGTAGGCACGGCGCCCGGACGGAGGGCATGGGGACTTTCGCCATGTTGATGGGCGCAGGGGCGTCTTCCAGAATCCGATCAACCCCCGGGTGCTGTGCAGCCAGCCACAGCGCGCAGGGCCACGCTGGAACAGCGATGAGCCACGGGCCGGGTGCGTGCAACCGACAAGGAGGACAGCATGGAAAGACATGAATTCGAGGTGCGGCTGGATCGCCTGGAGCGCCGGGCACGTCGTGGGCATTTGCTAGCGGTGTCGATGTTCGTACTGGGTGCGTCGCTGGCGTTGGTCGGCACCAGCATGGCGACGCCCGATGCGGGCGTGGCGAAGGAGCTTCGGACCTACAAGTTGACAGTGCTCGACAGCGAGGGGCGCACGCGGGTGCAGATTGCCGAGGACGCCAGTAACATCGGCCGCAACTCGCGCGCGACCGGCATGACGATCTATGACGCAAAGGGGGATGAGCGCGGTGGCATTGGCACCATGGCAGATGGCAGTGCGGTGATGGCGCTGGATGCGCCGGTGGGCGTGGGCTACAAGGTGCGCGACCGTGCCGGCATGAGGGTTGCTGCCGACGGAACGGCGTTGATCACTGCTTTGTCCAACGAGGGCAGTTTTGCGGCCAGCCTGATCGCACAGGGCAGCCAGGGGCGGCTTGAGCTGAGCCGCAAGGACGCCACCGAGGGCGAGATCAGCACCCGCGTGCTGACCTTCGATAACGACGCCACAAAGGTCCAGAAGGCGCCGTAATGCAGTGGCCGCCGGCGTGGTAGATGCGCGAGCCGGTAACCGCCATGCGATCGAGCTCTGCGGGCTTCTCGTTCCTGGCGGGCAGAGTAACATCTGAATCTATTTATGATTCGCTAATGTTCTTGGCTGCGAAAGGTCCTGCCGTGTGCAGGATCGGCTGGGTGTGTATACTATCCCCCAGTATAGTTCCGCAGGTGGCCGCCATGCCGCATTCCCCCGAAGAGAAGAAGAAGGTCCTGGCCCGCGTGCGCCGCATCCGCGGCCAGTGCGATGCGCTGGACCGCGCGCTGGAGGCGGGCGCCGACTGCGGGCCGGTGCTGCAGCAGATCGCGGCCATCCGTGGCGCGGTCAACGGGCTGATGTCCGAGGTGATGGAAGCCCACCTGCGCGAGGAATTCGGCCAGCCGGCCACCTCCGATGAACAACGCGCCGAACGCGTGCGCGAGATGAGCGGGCTGATCCGCTCGTACCTGAAATAAACAACGGCGCAACATAGCGCCGCCCATCCTGTTACTGCCTGTCTTTGGAGAGTCCGCCATGAAATCCCGTGCCGCCGTCGCCTTTGGTCCCGGCCAGCCGCTGCAGATCGTCGAGATCGACGTCGCCCCGCCGAAGGCTGGCGAAGTGCTGGTCAAGATCACCCACACCGGTGTCTGCCACACCGATGCGTTCACCCTGTCCGGCGATGACCCGGAAGGCCTGTTCCCGGTGGTGCTGGGCCATGAAGGCGCCGGCATCGTGGTGGAAGTGGGCGAGGGCGTGACCAGCGTCAAGCCGGGCGACCACGTGATTCCGCTGTACACCGCCGAGTGCGGCGAATGCCTGTTCTGCAAGAGCGGAAAGACCAACCTGTGCGTGTCGGTGCGCGCCACCCAGGGCAAGGGCGTGATGCCCGACGGCACCAGCCGCTTCAGCTACAACGGCGAGCCGATCTACCACTACATGGGCTGCTCGACCTTCAGCGAGTACACCGTGGTGGCCGAAGTCTCGCTGGCCAAGATCAACCCGGACGCGAACCCGGAACACGTCTGCCTGCTCGGCTGCGGCGTCACCACCGGCATCGGCGCGGTGCACAACACCGCCAAGGTGCAGGAAGGCGACAGCGTGGCCGTGTTCGGCCTGGGCGGCATCGGCCTGGCAGTCATCCAGGGTGCGCGCCAGGCAAAGGCCGGCCGCATCATCGCGGTGGACACCAACCCGTCCAAGTTCGAGCTGGCCCGTGAATTCGGCGCCACCGACTGCATCAACCCGAAGGACTTCGACAAGCCGATCCAGCAGGTCATCGTTGAAATGACCACCTGGGGCGTGGACCACAGCTTCGAGTGCATCGGCAACACCAGCGTGATGCGTGCGGCGCTGGAATGCGCGCACCGTGGCTGGGGCCAGAGCGTGGTGATCGGCGTGGCCGGTGCCGGCCAGGAGATCTCCACCCGTCCGTTCCAGCTGGTCACCGGCCGCAAGTGGATGGGCACCGCCTTCGGCGGCGTCAAGGGTCGCAGCCAGCTGCCGGGCATGGTGGAAGACGCGATGAAGGGCGATATCGAGCTGGCCCCGTTCGTGACCCACACCATGGACCTGGACAAGATCAACGAAGCCTTCGACCTGATGCATGAAGGCAAGTCGATCCGCTCGGTCGTCCATTACTGAGCCTGGGCATGGGCTGGCTGGATGCCCTGCGCCGGCCGCGTGCGGAAGACCCGCGCGCGGCCCTGGTCGCCCCGATCGAGCAGGCGCTGCGCGCGCTGGGCTGGGTCGAGGGCGAGGTCGGCGCGCCGCGTGCAGTGGATTCGCCGTTCGGCATCGATGAGATGCCGTTCGAGCACTGGCTGGCGCAGGTGTTCCTGCCGCGCCTGCACGAGGCGCGCGCCGATGGCCGATGGCCGCCGCGCAGCGACGTGGCGGTGGCGGCCTTGCGCAACCTGGACGGCCAGCCCGGCGTCGAACCACTGCTGCAGCTGCTGACCCGGCTGGACGCAACGATCAACACAGGCGCGCGCTGACGCGCCGCGCAGGAGACCACCATGGAACGCATCGAACACCGCGCCTGTTTCGGCGGCTGGCAGGACGTCTACCGCCACCACTCGGCCACCCTGGGCTGCGACATGCAGTTCGCCGTGTACCTGCCGCCGCAGGCGGCCACGCAGACGCTGCCGGTGCTGTACTGGCTGAGCGGCCTGACCTGCACCGAACAGAACGTCATCACCAAGGCGGGTGCGCAACGCTACGCCGCCGAGCACGGCGTGATCCTGGTGGCGCCGGATACCAGCCCGCGCGGCGATGACGTGGCCGATGCCGATGGCTATGACCTGGGCAAGGGCGCCGGTTTCTACCTCAACGCCACCGAACAGCCTTGGGCGAAGCACTACCGCATGCACGACTATGTGGTGCAGGGGCTGCCGGCGCTGATCGAAGCGAACTTCCCGGCCAGCGATGCGCGCGCGATCAGCGGCCATTCGATGGGTGGGCATGGTGCGCTGGTGCTGGCGCTGCGCAACCCGGGCCGCTACCGCAGCGTGTCGGCGTTCTCGCCGATCGTCGCGCCCAGCCAGGTGCCGTGGGGCCAGAAGGCCTTCACCGCCTACCTGGGCGACAACCCGGCCGACTGGGCGCAGTGGGATGCCACCGCGCTGGTGGCCGATGCCAGCGAGCGCCTGCCGCTGCTGGTCGACCAGGGCGATGCGGATGAGTTCCTGCAGAACCAGCTGCAGCCCGAACGCCTGCAGCAGGCCTGCGATGCCGTCGGCCACCCGCTGACCCTGCGCCTGCAGCCGGGCTATGACCACAGCTATTACTTCATCGCCAGCTTCATCGGCGAGCACATCGCCCACCACGCCCGCGCGCTGCACGCCTGACCTGTAGAGCCGAGCCCACGCTCGGCTGGCCTTCGGTAGAGTCGAGCTTGCTCGACTGGGCAGCAGAGCAGCCGAGCGTTGGCTCGGCTCTACGGAAGCAGCAGTCGAGCAAGCTCGACGCTACAGGTCGTCTTCTTCCGCTGCTTCACGGCCCTGCTGGCGGATCAGGGCTTCCTCGCGCGCATCGTTGATGGCGTGGCGCACGCTGTCCAGGTCGATGGTGGATTCATCGTGCACGAAGGTGCCGGTCAGCTCGCTGTCCGGCAGCAGGTTGCCCGCCTCGAACAGCGCCCACATTTCCTCGCCATACCAAGTGTCCAGCAGTTCGGGGGCGAAACGGCCCAGGTAGGCGGTGAGGTTGTTGACGTCCCGCAGCAGCATGCTGCGCGCGGCGTTGTTGCCGCCGGCACTGACCACCTGGGGGAAATCGATCACCACCGGGCCATCGGGACCGACCAGCACGTTGTACGGCGACAGGTCGCCATGGATCAGGCCGCAGCACAGCATGCGCACCACCTGGCGGACCAGGATCTGGTGGAACTGGCGGGCCTGTTCTGGCTCCAGCACCACCTCGCCCAGGCGGGCGGCGGAGAAACCGTCGGCATCGGTGACCAGCTCCATCACCAGCACGCCGTGGAAGTAGCCGTACGGCTCGGGCACACGCACGCCGGCATCGCGCAACAGGTACAGCGCGTCCACCTCGGTGTTCTTCCAGGCCGTTTCCTGCTGCTTGCGGCCGTACTTGCTGGCCTTGCCCACCGCACGCGCCTCGCGGCTGCCGCGCACCTTGCGGCCTTCCTGGTACTGCACGCGCTGCTGGAAGCTGCGCTGGGCCATGTCCTTGTAGACCTTGGCGCAGCGCACGTCGTCGCCGCTGCGTACCACGTACACGGCCGCTTCCTTGCCGCTCTTGAGCGGGCGAAGCACTTCATCGATCACGCCGTCGTCGATCAGCGCACGCAGTCCTTCAGGAGTTTTCACGGGGTCTCGGGGCGGCCGGCGCGGAGGCGCTTGCTGGGATGGGGAGGGATTTTCGCATTTACAGGTCGCGGCTGCCCAGCGGGAGTCGCCGGGCGGATCCGCCTTTTCCAAAGCGGATCACGCCGCAGCAGGCGTGTGCTGCGGTATGGTGCGCGCATACGGCCTTGCGGATGGGGGTAGTGCATGCCGGTAGTGCTGGCGCTGCTGTACCTGTTTTGCCACGGGTTGGTCGTGGCGTTCTGGCCTGGGACGGCCGGTGGCGGTTCGTTTGGCTTCCTGACCGCGGCCCCCTTGCTGGCCGCAGCCGCCTGCCTGTGGCGGGCGCAACGTGACCGGGCGGCGCTGGGGTGGCGTGCCACCGCGCTGGCCCTGCTGCTCTGGGCCGGCGGCATGGGTTTCAACATGCTCGATGCGCTCAGCGCCGGGCGGGCCAACATCACCCCCAGCGTGAGCCTGCTGCTGTATGTGCTGTATGGCGTGCCGCTGGTGTTCATCCTCGCCCGGGCCCGGCGCGAGCGCTGGACCATCAGCCTCATCGACGGCCTGATGGCCGCCCTGCTGGGGGTGCTGTTCTTCGTGCACACGCAGTCCTTCGCCGACCGCATCGACGTCGACGTGCGCGCGCTGGCCAACATGCAGCACATGTTCGACATCCAGAACCTGTGCATCGCCGCCTTCGCCGTGGTGCGCTGGCTGGCCGGCGATGTGCCGGAGCGGCGGGTGTTCTTCCGTGCGCTGGCCCTGTACGCGCTGGGCTACCTGCTGGTGGCGTTCTACATCAACCATTACACCGCCGAGCAGTCCTTCGGCGCCTACAACGATCTGCTGATCGACATGCCGTTCCTGCTGCTGGCCCTGCTTGCACTGCGTCAGGCGCCGGCCCGGGGCGTGGTGCTGCACCCGCGGCTGTCGCGGCTGTCGCGGCTGGTGCAGGCGGGTGGGCCGATGATCCTGCCTTTGCTGCTGCTGGTGGTCGGCACGTTGGTGGTGGACCACGCGCGGCCGCTGGCGCTGGCTGGGTTCGTAGTGGCCACGCTGGGCTTCAGCCTGCGCAGCACCCTGCTGCAGATCGATCTGCTGGAACGCCAGGCCGGGCTGGACCAGCTGGCGCGGCAGGATGGCCTGACCGGCGTTGCCAACCGGCGCCAGTTCGACACGGTGCTGCAGGCCGAGTGGAACCGCGCCCGCCGCAGCGGCACCGAGCTGGCCCTGCTGCTGGTGGATATCGACCACTTCAAGGCGTTCAACGACCAGCACGGCCACCCGGCGGGCGACCGATGCCTGCGCGCCGTGGCGGCCGTGCTGCAGGCCACCGCGGGGCGCGCGGCCGACAGCGTGGCGCGCTATGGCGGCGAGGAATTCGCGGTGATCGTGCCGGGCAGTCCGCTGTCGGGCGTGCTGGCGCTGGCCGAGCGGCTGCGCCTGGCAGTGGAAGCGTTGAGCCTGCCCGAAGGCCCGGTCAGCATCAGCATCGGCGTGGCTTACCTGCACCCGCCGGCCACGGCCAGCGCCGACCAGCTGCTGGCCGACGCCGATGCCGGGCTGTACGCCGCCAAGCGTGCCGGCCGCAACCAGGTGACCCTGCACGCCCGGGTGCTGGACGATGAGAGTGGCGAAGAAGGCGTGATCGACTGCTGAGGCGTTGCCGGCCTGGCGGTCAGACAGGCCTGGCAACGACGCCGGGTCTGTGCGTGGCGTGTCAGTCGGCCGTGAGAGTGATCTCGGCAATCTTGACGTCGTTTGCATCCCGCGCCAGCGCGATGATCTCCGCAGCGGTCATGCCGTTCACATCATCCTTGATGGGCACGATCGACGGATCCGGTTTGCCGACGAGATCGTAAGCGCTCTTCACGCCGCGCATGTTGAGCTTGAGCATCGCGACGGCCAGCACCGCCTGTTCGGCAGGAGGCAGGGCATCGATCATGGCCGCGAAGCTGCTGCTGGCCGCTTCATCACTGCTCGCGTCGATGCGCGGCACTTCCTTGGCGATGGCGCTGCCGGCACACATTGCCAGGAGCAGGCCGGTACAGATCAGGGTCTTGCGCATGACAGCTCCTTGTCTCGGTTGATTGGACCACAATAGCGGCCCGGCACCGTGCGGGCAACGTGGGCGATGTCAGCCGCCGCGCGTCTCCACCAGCACCGGGCACGGCGCGTGGTCCAGCGTCCACTGCGCCACCGAGCTGTCGAGCAGCCGCTGCAGCCGCGACAGGTGGCGATGGCCGATCACGATCAGGTCGGCCCCCAATTCGCGCGCCTGGGTGCTGATCACTTCGCCCGGATCGCCCGCCGGCAGCAGCGGGCGGGCATCGATGCCGCGCTCGCGCAGCTGTGCGATGGCGTCCTGCAGCAGGCCCTCGGCCTTCGCCTGCTGGCGCACCGCGGCGGGGTATTCGCGGCGGTCGGCGTCGCCGGCATCGGTGGGCAGGGCAAACTCCGGGTCGATCACGCAGAGCAGGTGGATGCGGCTGCGCGGCCCGGCAACGTGGGTGACCAGATCCAGCAGGGCGTCGTGCTGGGGGCCGCCATCGAGGGCGACCAGCAGGGTGGTGAACATGGGGAGGCTCCTTGGCAGGCGGTGATGGTCGCCCATGCCGCGCCGCGCACCCATGCCGTGCGGCGCAGGCAATACCTGCACGGGATGCAATCGACTTTGGCCAAGGGTGTCGTAGAGTCACTCCATCTGCTGGAGACTGCCATGCCCTTGCCTGACCTGAACCTGCTGCTCGCGCTGGATGTCCTGCTGGACGAAGGCAGCGTCGCCGGTGCGGCACGCCGGATGAACCTCAGCGCCCCGGCCATGAGCCGTACCCTCGGGCGGATCCGCGAGGCGCTGGGCGATCCGGTGCTGGTGCGGGCCGGCCGCGGGCTGGCGCCGACCCCGCGCGCGCTGGAGCTGCGCGAACAGGTGCGT
Organism: Stenotrophomonas sp. S39; assembly: GCF_016624665.1. Lineage (NCBI taxonomy): Bacteria > Pseudomonadati > Pseudomonadota > Gammaproteobacteria > Lysobacterales > Lysobacteraceae > Stenotrophomonas > Stenotrophomonas sp. S39. The sequence goes on from NZ_JACVTT010000006.1 coordinate 17,062, forward strand.
GATGTGATCGAGCAGGCGCACCGGGTGTTCCATGATGGCCGCGAAGTGGACATCCAGACCCTGGAGCACACCTTCAGCATCCGCGCCAACGATGTGTTCATCGGCAGCTACGGCGGCCGCCTGCGCGAGGTGTTCCGCCAGCAGGCGCCACGCTGCACGCTGCGCTTCATGCCTGAAGGCGATACCGACGATGATGCGATGGTGCAGGGCCGGATCGACCTGTTCATCAGCACTGCCGGCAAGCATGCACCGGAGACCAAGGTGCAGAACCTGTTCACCACGGCGCTGCTGGGTGCGGCCCGCGAGGATCATCCGTTGTTCGACGGGGACATCACCGCCGAGCGTTTCGCCGCCTGCGACCACATCGCCGTCTCGCGGCGGGGCATCGCCCATGGTCCGATCGATGATGAGCTGGCGCAGATGGGCCTGGCCCGACGGGTGGCGATGGTGATCCCCACCTTCCATGGCGCGATCTTCGCAGCGGCCGCGTCGGACCTGGTGCTGCCGCAGATGCCGAGCGTCATGCTCGATCGCATCGCTTACATGGGGCTGCCGCTGCGCATGTTCCCGCTGCCGGTATCGGTGCGCACGGTTGCCCTGGTGCAGGCCTGGCACCCGCGCATGGACAACGACCCGGCACACCGCTGGCTGCGCCGCGCGATCAAGGCGATGTGCGACGCTGACGCCGTGTAGAGCCTGAAGGCGTGCCGACCAACGGTCGGCACCTACCAGAATCGGCATCCGCCCGGATACGTGCGTCCCACGCACGGGTGGCATCGCACCCACGCCATTTTCCGCAGCAGTGGGCCTGCCTAGACTGCGCTCCCCACAGTCACCGAGCGCACGCCATGTCGCTTCACCTGCCGTGCGCCGCACGGATCGGCCGGCACCGATGAGCGCGGTCGCCTTGCCCCGGGCTTCGGCCGGGCCCTCTGCCCCCGCCTTCGACCGTCGCATCGTGGTGGGCCTGTGCGGCGTGCTGCTGGTGGTGCTGGTGTCGGGTTTCAACGAGAACATCACCAAGGTCGCGCTGGCCGACATCCGCGGCGCGATGGGCTTCAGCGTCGATGACGGCAGCTGGATCATCAGCGTGTACAGCGCGATGTCGGTCAGCGCCATGGCCTTCGCCCCCTGGTGCGCAGTGACCTTTTCGCTGCGCCGCTTCGCCCTGGTGATGATCGCCGCCTTCATGCTGCTGGGCGTGCTGTGCCCGCTGGCCCCGAACCTGCCGACCTTCCTGCTGCTGCGCGGGTTGCAGGGCCTGGCCGGTGGCGCGCTGCCGCCGCTGCTGATGAGCGTGGCGCTGCGCTTCCTGCCACCGGGCATCAAACTGTACGGCTTGGCCGGCTATGCACTGACCGCCACCTTCGGCCCAAGCATGGGCACGCCGCTGGCCGCGCTGTGGGTCGAGCACGCGGGCTGGCAGTTCGCGTTCTGGCAGATCGTGCCGTTCTGCGTGGCCGGCATGGCCATGGTCGGCTGGGGACTGCCGCAGGATCCGCTGCGGCTGGAGCGCTTCGCCCAGTTCAACGGCGTGGGCCTGGCCCTGGGGCTGCCCGCGCTGGTGATGCTGGTGCTGGGCCTGACCCAGGGCGCGCGCCTGAACTGGTTCGATTCACCGCTGATCACGGTGCTGCTGGGCGGTGGCGGCGGCCTGCTGGTGCTGTTCTTCATCAACGAATGGTTCCACCCGCTGCCGTTCTTCAAGCTGCAGTTGCTGGCCCATCGCAATCTCAGCTATTCGCTGGTGACCTGCATCGGCGTGCTGTTCGTGCTGCTGGCGGTCATCTCCATTCCGTCCGGCTACCTGGCCAGCGTGCACGGCTACCGACCGCTGCAGACCGCACCGATGCTGTTGTGGGTCGCGCTGCCGCAGGTCATCGCGCTGCCACTGGTGGCCACCCTGATGAACCAGCGTGCGGTGGATTGCCGCTGGGTGCAGGCGACGGGGCTGGCCCTGCTGGCCGCCGCCTGCTTCATCGGCGCGCACCTGGACGTGCAGTGGAACCGCGACAACTTCCTGTGGGTGCAGCTGCTGCAGGTGGTGGCGCAGCCGATGGCGGTGCTGCCGCTGCTGCTGCTGGCGACCACCGGCCTGGCACCGCAGGACGGTCCGTTCGCCTCGGCCTGGTTCAACACCGTCAAGGGTTTTTCCGCGGTGTTCGCCGGCGGCGTGCTCGATGCGGTCGGGCAGTCGCGGCGCCACCTGCATTCCACCGCGCTGGTGGACCACCTGGGCAACCAGCCGTGGCTGCCGGCCAGCGCCGATCTGCCCGCGCGGCTGCACGCCCAGGTACAGGCGCTGACCTCGGCCGACCTGTACTGGCTGGTCGCGCTGGTGGCCCTGGGCTGCCTGCCGCTGCTGGCCTGGGCCACCCGCGTCCATCCGCCACGTGCCGTGGCCTGACCCCCTTCGCAAGGAATCCCCCATGACCGTCAACAAGACAACCCTCAACACCGGCCTCGCCCTGGGCGTGCTGGCCCTGGCCATCGGCGGCTGGCTGCTGCTGCGCGACGGCCGCTACCAGCGCACCGACAACGCCTACGTCAATGCTGATTTCACCGTGGTCGCACCGAAGGTGGCTGGCTTCGTCAGTAGCGTCGAGGTGCAGGACAACCAGGTGGTGAAGGCCGGCGACGTGCTGGCCCGCATCGACGACCGCGACTACCAGGTGGCGTTGCAGGCGGCACGCGCTGATCTGGCCAATGCGCGCGCGCAGCTGGCCAATGCGCAGGCTGCGCTGGCCCAGCAGGGCTCGCTGATCGAGCAGGCCCGGGCCAGCGTCGATGTCAGCCGCTCCGAGCTGACCCTGGCCAGCGCCGACCAGCAGCGCTACCGCGAACTGGCCCGCGATGGTGCCGGCACCGTGCAGAACGCGCAGCAGGCGCAGTCGAAGCAGGCCGTGGCCAGCGCGCACGTGCAGCAGGGCCAGGCCGCACTGAGCACCGCCCGCCAGCGCACCGGCATCCTCGCTGCCGGCGTGCAGTCGGCGCAGGCCGCCGTGCAGCGCGCCGAAGCGGCACAGGCACGCGCGGAGCTGGACCTTTCCCACACCGAGCTGCGCGCGCCCATCGATGGCGTGGTTGGCCGCCGTGCGGTGCGCGTGGGTGCTTACCTCACGCCGGGCACGGCAGTGGCGGCCGTCGTGCCGCTGCAGCGCGCCTTCGTGGTCGCCAACTTCCAGGAAACGCAGATGACCCGCATGCATGCCGGGCAGCCGGTGGAGCTGACGGTGGACGTGTTTCCCGGCACGCGGCTGCATGGCCACATCGACAGCATCGCCCCGGCCACCGGCGTGACCTTTGCCGCCGTTGCGCCGGAGAACGCCACCGGCAACTTCACCAAGGTGGTGCAGCGCATCCCGGTGAAGATCGTGCTGGAGCCGGGCCAGCCGCTGGCGGAGCAGCTGCGCGCCGGCATGTCGGTGGAGGCGCGCGTGGACCTGCAGGGCGGGGAGGGCGCATGAGCGCGCATCAGGTGGCGAAGACGCTGGCCAGCGCGGCACTGTGCCTGGCCGTGGCGGCCTGCACGATGGGCCCGGACTTCGTAAGGCCGCAGGCCCAGCTGCCGGCACAATGGCAGGGTGAAGCCGTGGCCACTGCGACCATCGACGACGATGCGGCGTGGTGGGCAGGCTTCGATGATCCTTTGCTTGGGCAGCTTGCGCAGCAGGTGCTGCAGTCCAACCTGGACCTGCAGCTGGCCGCCAACCGGGTGCAGCAGAGCCGCGCGGCGCGTGGCATCAGCGCGGCCGACCGGCTGCCCTCGGTGGCGGCCAGCGCCAGCGGTGTGCGCGCACGCAACAGCGAGGTCGGCCTGAGCGATCCCTCCGGCAATGCGGGCCGCGAGGACTTCGGCCTGTTCCAGGCCGGCATCGGCCTGAGCTGGGAGCTGGACCTGTGGGGCCGCGTGCGCCGCCAGGTGGAAGCGGCCGACGCCCGCGTGCAGATGGCCGAGGAGGACGCGCATGCGGTGCGCATCGCGCTGCTGGCCGAAACCGCGCGCTCCTACCTGCAGCTGCGTGCGACCGCGCAGCTGCTGGCGATCACCGAGGACAACCTGGGCATTGCCGCCGACATCCAGCGCCTGACCGAGGCGCGGCAGCGCCAGGGCGTGGCCAGCACGCTGCAGGTCTCGAGCGCCGCGGCGCAGGTGGCCGCGCTGCAGGCGCGCATCGCCCCGCTGCGGCATCGCCAGTCGCAGCTGCGCAATGCACTGGCCTTCCTGCTGGCCAGCCCACCGCAGGCACTGGATGCGCAGCTGCAGGACGTGCGTGCCGATTGGCCGGTGCTGCCGGCGGTGGCGGTGGGGCTGCCCAGTGAACTGGCCGAACGCCGTCCGGACATCCGCCGCGCCGAAGCAGCGTTGCATGCGGCCACCGCGAACATCGGCGTGGCCAAGGCCAGCTTCCTGCCGCGCATCACCTTGAATGGCGATGCCGGTTTCCAGGCAAAGCAGCTGGATGACCTGGACGGCTGGGATGCACACCGTTTCAGCATCGGGCCGTCGATCGGCCTGCCGATCTTCCAGGGCGGGCGCCTGAAGGCCAACCTGGCGCTGAGCCGCCTGCAACAGCAGCAGTCGGCGCTGCAGTTCCAGCGCACGGTGCTGCAGGCCTGGCATGAAGTGGACGATGCCATCGACGGTTACGCGGCCGAGCAGCAGCGCAGCACGCAGCTGCAGGTGGCCGTTGCGCAGAGCGAAACCGCCCTGGGCGCCGCGCGCCGGCAGTACCAGGCGGGCGTGGTCGATATGCTGGATGTGCTGAGTACCCAGCGCATCGCGCTGGACAACCAGGCGGCGCTGGCCAACAGCCAGGCCACGGCCGCCATCGCCCGGGTGGAGCTGTACCGCGCGCTGGGCGGTGGCTGGCAATGACATGAAAACGCCGGGCATGGCCCGGCGAAGGCGGGGGCCTCAACGCACGTCGCGCAGTTCCCAGTGGTGGCCGGCCAGCAGCCGCAGGCGCTGCTTGAACACGTCGCTGTCGATGCGGGTGGTGGCCACCAGGTTGATGCGCAGGTCCTTCTGCTCACCGGTAACGGTGGCGTCCGGGTCGGTCACGCCCCACTGCGGTTCCACCGCATCCGGGTCGGGCTGCTTGGCCTTCCAGCGTTCGAACAGGGTGCCGCTGCGCAGGGCGTCCTGCAGCTCCTCGGCGAAACCGCCGGCGCTCTGCGAATGGAAGGACAGGTCAGGGTCGTTGCCGCGGGCCTTGGACGGGTCGGGCAGGCTGATGTGGTACTGCGCAGGCATGGTTCGTCTCCTTGAGGTGCGGCAAGGCTGGCACAGCCGCAGTGCAATGCTTGTGTACGCCACAACGGCTTATTCGAAGCGATGCGGCCCGTCGGCGAAGCCCACCGTCACCGCGCCCTTGCCGACGTTGACCATGCCGGTCAGGCTCATCACCGATTCGTACACGGCCACCGCGTGGCTGGCGCAGACGTCCTTCATCTGCGCATAGCCGGGCAGGGCCCGCAGTTCCTCCAGTTCGCCGCCGTAGCTGACGCACACGGTCGGGGTCATCAACCCACTGCGTACGCGCTGGCTGACCACGCCGAACAGCTTCTGCACGGCGTTGTCGAAGCCCTTGATCTTGGCCACCGGACCGGTTTCGCCACGGTAGCCGTGCAGCACCGGCTTGATGTCCAGCGCACTGCCCAGCGCCGCGCTGAGCAGGCCGACGCTGCGGTCGCCCTTGTGGCGGGCGCGGGCGCGCATGTAGTACAGGTCGCGGGTGACCATGTAGCCGTGCACGTTGCCGGACAGTTCTTCCAGCCGTTCGCGGATCTGCTGCACGCTGGCGCCACTGTCGCGCAGGCGCACCGCTTCCACCGCGGTCACCGCCTGGGCCGCGAACAGGTTCTGGGTATCCAGCACGCGCAGCGCGAATGGCGAGTTGTAGCCCGCGGCCTGGCGCACCGGCTTGTAGTCGTTGAGGATGGCGAAGCTGGCCTGCAGCGCGTTGTCGTGGATCGGACTGCGCGTCTTGGTGATGGTCATGCAGAACACGTGGTCGTAATCGATCACCAGCTGCTGCAGGAACAGATCGCGGATCTGGTTGACGCTGAAGGGGATGGTTTCGGCTTCGGCGCCATGTTCGGCCACGTGGGCGTGCAGGAAGCTGAGGGTGGCCTGCTCGTCACGGTGGTCGGCCAGCACCGCTTCGCCGATCCGCACGGTGATCGGCAGCAGCACGATGTTGTGCTCGGCAATGAAATCCTGCGGCAGGTCGCAGGCCGAATCGACGACGATTCCGATGCGCATCCGGCTCCCCCTCCAGGGCGGTTGTAGGTTCGGAATGTGAAAGCTATCGCAATTTTATCCGGGGCGCGCGAGGGAATCACGCCACGTCCTGTTCAGCGACTGCGCTGCGCCGCCACTGGAAGCGTTATCACGGCCTGCCAGTCCGGACGCTGCAGCAGGCCGGGGTCGGCCAGCACGGCGGCCATCATCGGGTGGGCATCGTTGCCCCAGAACAGTTCCCCATCGATGGACAGGGTCGGTACGCCGAAAATGCCACCGTCGATGGCCGCTTCGGTATTGCGGCGCAGCTGCTCCTTCACCGCAGGCTCGGCGCAGGCCGCCTGCACGTCGCTGATGCCCAGCCGCGCCGCCGGAATGCGCAGCGTCTCGGCACTGTCACCGGCATTGCCCTCGCGCCAGATCCAGTCGAACAGCACGTCCACCGCCCGGGGGCTGGCACCGGCGGCCAGGCACAGGCGCAGCGCGGCCAATGGGTTGAACGGATGGGCGGGCGGGAAGCGCAGTGGCGTGCCTTCGGCCTGTGCGGTCCACAGCAGCTGCCGGTAGATGAAACGGCGCTTGGCCGGAATCTCGGCCGGGCCCAGGTTGCCCAGGTGGTGCAGCACCGCACCGAAGGCGATCGGCACCGGCTGGATGGCCGCGAACTGCGGCAGCTGCTTGACCTTCTGCCAGTGCAGGTAGGAATAGGGCGAGACGAAATCGAAATACCAGCGCAGGGTCGGCATCGGCGGATTCCTCAGGCGGTCAGGGGTGCGCGTTGTGCTGCAGGTAACGGTCACGCAGTTCGGTCTGGCGCGAGCGCATCGGCATGGCGCGTCCGCCCAGCCAGACCTGTTCGGCATAGTGCGCTACATCCAGCGGGTCGCCTTCCCACAGCACCAGGTCGGCGCGCTTGCCCGGTTCGATGGTGCCGATCTGGTCGGCCACGCCCAGCACCTGGGCGGGCACCCGGGTCAGACCGGCCAGGCCATCGGCCCACGGCAGGCCATTGGCCACCGCGTTGCCGGCCAGCTGGCGCATCTTGCGCGCGTTGTGCGAAGCATCGTCGCGCTGGGCGAAGCTGACCGGCACGCCCGCACGCTGCAGGCGCGCAGCGTTTTCCAGGGTGGCGCCGATCTGGTCGAAGCTGGTGGGCAGGTTGCCCAGTGCATCGACGAACACCGGTACCTGCGCAGCCGCCAGGTCCGCCGCCATCTGCCAGGCCTCGGCGCCACCGGCGATGGCGATCTTCACCTTCTCGCGCGCGGCCCAGCGCAGCAGCTGGCGGATGTCGGCGGCACGGTCCACTTCCACCACGATGCGGCCCTGGCCGGCCAGGTAGCGGGCCAGGGTGCGGCGGCCCGCAGGCGTCAGCAGGGCATGCGGCGAATCGGCGGCGACCTGGCCGCGCGCTTCGTCCACCATCTGCTGCAGCAGCATCCACTGCGCCGCACGCGACTGTCCGGTCAGTTCCGAAGCGGCCGCGCCCAGGCGCAGGAACAGCGCACGCGGTCCGATCGGGTCGGCACTGCCATCCAGGCGCATCACCCCGCCCTGGCCGGCCACGAAGCCGCCGCCGGTGGCCGCCCCCAGCGCGGTGAAGCCGATGCCGTCCAGGCGCGCCACCGGAATCAGCACCGACGCCGGGTTGTAGGCGAGGGTGACGTCGAATTCCGGTCGCAGCGGCTGCTCGCCCAGCTTCAGCGTGCTGTCCACGGTGCTCGATTCACCGGAGACCTCCTCGATGCCGATCTCGGTGATGCCACCGAACAGCGCCGGGGTGAGCGGGCGGCCGTTGGCCTCGACCACGGCCACGCCAGCCGGAGCGGCCAGGGCGGGGCCGACGGCACGGACCAGGCCGCCCTGCACCAGCACATCGGTGTTCTGCAGGCTGCCGCGCGCGCTGGCGGTGTGCACCGTGGCGTTGCGCACCAGCAGGTCCTGCGCCGATGCAGTGCCAGCGATGCCTGCCAGCACCATGACGGTAGCGCCGAGCCATGCTCGGCGGCTGTTGTTCAACACGCCCATCAGCGCACCTCCTGGCCAAGCTGGAAATCCGAGCGCGGCAGCGTTTCCGGCGCGGTGCGGTCATACAACCGCCGCCCATCGACGAACACCTGTTCGGCCAGCGCATACGAACTGAAGGGATTGCCGTTCCACACCACCACGTCGGCCATCTTGCCGGCCTCCAGGGTGCCGGTCTGGCCTTCGATGCCCAGCGCCTTGGCGGCGTTGGCGGTCATCCAGGTGATGGCATGTTCCGGGGCGATGTCCGGCATGCGCGCGCGGCGCGCCGCCGCCATCACCTTGGCTGCCTCCTGGTTGAGGCGCTGGATGCCCTCGGGCGAGTCGGAATGGACGATGGCGCAGCTGTTCTTCGGCCGGTCCACCAGCGCGATGTTCTCGGCGATACCGTCGAAGGCTTCCATCTTGAAGCCCCACCAGTCGGCCCAGAGCGCGCCGCAGACGCCGTCGGCAGCCAGCCGGTCGGCCAGCTTGTAGGCTTCCACGCCGTGGTGGAAGGCGGCCACCTTGAAGCCGAATTCCTTGGCCAGGTCGAGCATGGTGGCCATCTCGTCGGCGCGGTAGCAGTGGATGTGCACGCGGATGTCGCCCTGGATGGCGCCGGCCAGCGTGTCCAGCTTGAGGTCGCGCTTGCCGCCGGCATCACCGGCGCTGTCACCCTTGTCGCTGCCGAACCAGCCCTTGCGCTTGGCCGGCTTGGGGCTGTTCTTGGCGATGTAGTCGGCCGCGTCGATGAAGGCGGCGCGGTAGCCGGCCACGTTGCCCATGCGGGTGGCCGGGGCGGTGCCCTTGCCGCCATAGACGCGCTTGGGGTTCTCGCCGCAGGCCATCTTCAGGCCCCAGGGCGCACCGGGAAATTTCATCGCCTGGTAGGTGGTGGCCGGCACGTTCTTCAGCACCACGCCGCGGCCGCCGACCAGGTTGGCCGAACCGGGCAGCACCTGCATGCTGGTCACGCCGCCGGCCAGTGCGGCGGTGAAGCCCGGATCCTGCGGCCACACCGAATGCTCGGCCCAGACGTTGGCGGTGACCGGGGCGGTCATCTCGTTGCCGTCACTGTGGGCGCTGACCCCCGGGCTGGGGTACACGCCCAGGTGCGAATGCACGTCGATCAGGCCGGGGGTGACCCACTTGCCCTGCGCATCGATGCGGGCGATGCCGGCATCGGCCTGCAGCTGCGGGCCGACGGCGACGATGCGCCCATCGCGCAGCAGCACGTCGGCGTGCTCCAGGCGCTGGCCGGTGCCGGTCAGCACGGTGGCGTTCTGGATCAGCACCGGGCCATCGGGATGGGCCTGGTAGGTGCTGGGGTAGGGGTCGGCGACGAAGCGCGAGGCGCCCACCGCGGGGGCGGTGCACAGTGAGGCCAGCGCCAGGCCCAGCCCGGCGCGCAACAGCGTGGATGGCATGCAGATTCCCCTGGCAGGCGCGTGGATCCGCCGACGCTATCCGGCGCCGGGGGCGCTTGCCAAGTGACCTTGGGCACCCCGCAGGCGGCCCCAGGTGTAGGGCGGCGGGCACGCGCCTACAATGGCACCCCCACGCCGTACCGGATGCGCCATGAAGAGCAAGCAGGAAATCGTCGACAACTGGCTGCCACGCTATACCGGCGTGCCCCTGGACCAGTTCGGCCAGCACATCCTGCTGACCAACTTCGGCGGCTACCTGCACACCTTCGCCGAGCTGACCGGGGCCCCCATCGTCGGCCTGGACCGGCCGATGGCCAGTGCCACCTTCGACGACATCACCATGATCAACTTCGGCATGGGCAGCCCCAATGCCGCGATCATCATGGACCTGCTGTCGGCGGTGATGCCCAAGGCGGTGCTGTTCCTGGGCAAGTGCGGTGGGCTCAAGCGCAAGAACCAGCTGGGCGACCTGGTGCTGCCGATCGCCGCCATCCGTGGCGAGGGCACCTCCGGCGACTACCTGCCGCCGGAAGTCCCGGCGCTGCCGGCATTCGCCCTGCAGCGGGCGGTGTCCACGATGATCCGCGACCTGGGCCACGACTACTGGACCGGCACGGTCTACACCACCAACCGCCGGGTCTGGGAGCACGACGAGGCCTTCAAGGAGCGGCTGCGGGCAATGCGCTGCATGGCCATCGACATGGAAACGGCCACGGTGTTCGCCGCCGGCTTCGCTAACCACATCCCCAGCGGCGCCCTGCTGCTGGTGTCCGACCAGCCGATGATCCCCGACGGGGTCAAGACCGAGGCCTCCGATGCCAAGGTCAGCTCCCAGTTCGTGGAAAACCATATCCAGATCGGCATCGAGGCGCTTAAGCTTATCCGGCGCAACGGCAAGTCGGTCCGCCACCTGCGCTTTGACGAATGATGATGACGGCCTGGCGCGGCGCGCCGGCCCTGGAGAGCAGGTGATGGACGTTGCCGCGCAAGTGGTGGAATTCTGGAAGGAGGCGGGCCCGGCGAAGTGGTTCGCCCGCGATGATGCGTTCGACGCGCGGTTCCGCGAACTGTTCCTGGAGGAACACCATGCGGCGGCTTCGCGCGGGCGCGAACACTGGCTGGGCAGTGCTGAAGGCGCGCTGGCGCTGATGCTGCTGCTGGACCAGTTCCCGCGCAACTGCTTCCGTGGCACGGCCCATTCCTACGCCACCGATGGCCTGGCCCGGCATTACGCCATGCGTGCCATCGAGGAAGGCCTGGACCTGCAGCTGGTGCCCAAGCTGCGCGCCTTCATCTACCTGCCGTTCGAGCATTCCGAAGATCCGTTCGACCAGGATCGTTCGGTGGCCATGTTCGACGTGCTGGGTGACAAGGAATACCTGCAGTACGCCGAAGTGCACCGTGACGTCATCCGCCGCTTCGGGCGCTTCCCGCACCGCAACGCCGTGCTGGGCCGCATTCCCAGCCCGGAAGAACTGGATTTCCTCGCCGAAGGCGGGTTTGCAGGGTAGGTCCACGCCATGCGTGGATAAAAAAACGCCGGCGTTCGCCGGCGTTTTTCGTAGGTTCCAACCGCAGCCGATCAGTACTTCGGCACGCCGTTGTCCACCTCGTCCGACCAGGCGTCAATGCCGCCGGTGACGTTGAACACCTTGGTGAAGCCCAGGGTGCGGAACTGCTCGGCGGCCTGCGCGCTGCGGCCGCCGTGGTGGCACAGGAAGGCCAGCGGGGTGTCCTTGGGCAGGCCTTCCAGCTCGGCGCGGCCGTTGCCGTCAAAGCTCTTGAACGGCACGCCGACCGCGGCGATGGCGCGCTCGTCGGCCGGGCGCACGTCGACCAGGGTCACGTTGCCGGCGCGCACCAGGTCATCGGCGTCACGCACGCTGATTTCCTGCACGGGCTTGGGCGCGTTCGGGTTGTCGATGGCCAGGCCCTTGCCGCGGATGTCATCGACCCAGTCGATGGTGATGCCGTCGGCGCGGCGTGCGCTGGACAGGTCGAACTGCACGCGCAGGCCGTTGGATTCGGCAGCGATCGCGCTGTCATCGTGCGGGGCCAGCTGGAAGTTCGGCTGGAAGCGCGCATCGATGGTCAGCTGCAGCGAAGCGCCCGGTGCATCGGCCAGCGCACCCTTCAGCATTTCCACGGCGGCCGGGGTGACGGTGATGCGCGGCGGGGTGCGGTCCGGCGCGGCCAGGCCGAGCACGCTGCTCAGTTCGCCGCTGGCGGCCATCTGCAGGATGATGTCGCTGCCACCGACCAGCTCGCCGTCGATGTACAGCTGCGGGATGGTCGGCCAGTCGCCGTAGGCCTTGATGCCTTCACGGATTTCCTGGTCGGCCAGCACGTTGACGTGGGCGAAGTCGACGCCCAGGTCCTGCAGGGCGCCCACGGCCTTGGCCGAGAAGCCGCACTGCGGCATCGACGGCTGGCCCTTCATGAACAGCACGACGCGGTTGTCGTTGAGGAGGGATTCGATGCGCGAACGCAGGGCGGGATCGAGGGACATGGGCAGTCTAGGGTCCGTAAATTCGAATCACCCATTCTACGCCCCATGGCATCATGGGGCATGACCAACGCAGGAACATTGCATCGCATCCCGACCCGGCCGTGGCGCTGGCTGCCCTGGCTGGTGGCGTCGCAGGTGGCGGTGATCCTGGTCTGGGTGCTGGCCGGCTGGCGCTGGGGGCTGCCGTTGATGGTGGCCACCCACGCGCTGTTCATGGTGCCGGTGTTCCTGCCCAACAGCCGTTTCTACACGCCGGTGCTGGATCGTCTGGCCGACGCCGGTGACAGCGTCTGGCTGACGATCGACGATGGCCCCAGCGCGGAGACCCCGGCGCTGCTGGACCTGCTGGACCGGCACCAGGCGAAGGCGACTTTCTTCCTGGTCGGCGAGCGCGCATTGGCGCACCCGGCCCTGGTGGGGGAGATCCTGCGCCGCGGTCATGACCTGGGCAACCACAGCCACACCCACCCGCAGACCCGGTTCTGGCGGCTGGGCCCGGCGGCGATGCGTGCCGAGATCGAAGGCTGCCACCAGGCGCTGGAAGCGGTCAGCGGCCGCCCGGCGCGCTGGTACCGCTCGGTGGTGGGCATGACCAACCCGTTCGTGGCGCCGGTGCTGGCGGCGCTGGGCCTGGTGCGCGTGGGCTGGAGCGCGCGCGGCTATGACGGCGTGGGCTGCACGCCCGACGGCGTACTGGCACGCCTGCTGCCCGACCTGCGGCCCGGTGCCATCGTACTGCTGCATGAAGGTGCCGCACACGGCCACAACCTGGCCATCATCGAGCGCGTGCTGCAGGTGCTGGACCAGCGTGGCCTGAAGGCGCGGCTGCCGTCCCTGTAATGCGGTAGCGCCGGGCCGGGCCCGGGCGGCGGTGCGATAGGTCAGCGGTTGGATCGTCTGTAGCGCCCGAGCCTATGCTCGGGCGGCGGCGCGATGCGCTGTACAGGCAGCCGAGCGTGGGCTCGGCTCTACATGGTTGATCGCTGTGCCACCAGCAGCCAGCTGTTGAACGGCGTACGCCCGTGCAGGGGACGCACCTGGCCCACCTGCAATCCCGCCTCGGCCAGCGTCGCCCGCAGCCGTGCGGGGTCGGGGTAGTGCCGCGGCCGCGTACCCATCCAGCCCACCAGCCAGGCCAGGCGATCGGCCACGCGCGTGGTGCGGTCGCGGCGGTCGCCGGTGGCCAGCGGCGTGCGCAGCAGCAGGCTGCCCCCGGGTGCCACCCGTGCGCTGGCGGCGTTCAGCAGCGCCAGCTGCGGCTGCGCGTCCAGATACTGCAGCACGTCCAGCAGCAGCACGTGCCCGGCCTGCGCAGGCAGCGGCGCCTGCACGTCCAGGCAGTCGAAACGCACATCGTCCAGGCCGGCGCCGGCCCGCTGCGCGCGGGCGATCTTGCCGGCATCCACGTCCACGCCCAGGTAGGGCTGGCGGCGGCCGCGCTGGCGCAGCACGTGGGCGAACAGGCCCAGCCCGCAGCCCAGGTCGAGCAGCGGCAGGGCATCGTCGGGAAGGTGCTGCAGCACGCCGTCGTACAACGGGTCGCTGCCCAGCTTGCCGCGCGTGTAGTAGTAGTCGCGGCGGTTGCCCCAGGCCTGCACCGGGCGGAACGCCTCGGCAATGGCCCGTGCCTGGCCGCGCTCCAGCGGCGAACAGTCCAGCGGTGTGCCGTTCCCTGGCAGGCCATCCATCGCTCAGTCCGTGCGCTGCAGCAGCTGCGTGGCCACGGGCAGGGCGCGTTCGGCCCACAACGCATACATCCGCGCGGACGGATGCAGGCCATCCCCGGCGATCATCGCCGGATCGGTGCCGTGCGTGCGGCTGATGTCGGTGATGTCGACGAAGGCCACGCCACGCTGGGTGCTGATCACCTCGGCGGCGGCGTTGAATTCGTCGGTCTCGATCTCGATACGGGCCAGGTCACGACCGCTGCCGGCGCCGAACGGGGTCGCGCCCCAGTCGGGGAAGGACAGCACCAGCACGCGGCCGGCATCGCCACCGGCAAAGCCGATCGCACGCTGCAGCAGCGCCTCGAACTGGTGGCGGTATTCGTCCAGCGCTCGTCCGCGGTACTGGTTGTTGACCCCGATCAGCAGGCTGACGAACCCAAACGGGCCCTGCGGTGCGGCCGCATCGATGCCGGCATCGAGCTCGTCGGTGGTCCAGCCGGTGGTGGCGATGGTCTGCGGATCGGCCAGGTCCACGCCCTGCGCGCGCAGCGCTGCGGCCAGCTGGTGCGGCCAGCGGCCTTCGACCGCGACCGCCTCACCGATGGTGTACGAATCGCCCAGCGCCAGGAAGGACAGCGCCACGCTCAGGCCACCGAGCGGCGCGGCTTCAGCGGCACGACCTTGGTGGCGTCCTCGGCGCGGCGGGCCAGCACGCGGTCGATGCGCGCGAACACATCGCGCATCACCGAGGCTTCCGGCAGCAGGGTCACGCGGAAGTGGTGGCGGTAGGGCACGTTGAAGCTCGAGCCCGGTACCACCAGCACGCCTTCGTCGTTCATCAGGTCCAGTGCGAAGTTGTGGTCGTCGAAGCCCTTGGCGGCAGCACCGACCACGGCCGGGAACGCGTAGAGGGCGCCGGCCGGGGCGACCAGCGACAGGTGCTCGCTGGCGTTGCAGGCCTCGATCACCGCGCGGCGGGTTTCATACAGGCGGCCGCCGGGGGCACACAGTTCGGAAATGGTGTCCGGGCCGTTTACCGCAGCGTCGATGGCGTACTGGCCCGGCACGTTGGCGCACAGGCGCAGTGCACTGAGCAGGTCCAGTGCCGCCCGGAACTCACCCAGGCGCGCATCGTCGCCACTGAGGTGGGCCCAGCCCACGCGCCAGCCGCAGGCACGGTGCACCTTGCTCAGGCCGCTGAAGGTCAGGCACGGATGGTCGCCCGCCAGCGGGGCGACCGGCTGGAACACCGCATCGTCATAGAGGATCTGGTCGTAGATCTCATCGACCAGCAGCAGCAGGTTGTGGCGGCGTGCGATCTCGACCACGCGCTCCAGCAGCTCGCGCGGGTAGCTGGCGCCGCTGGGGTTGTTCGGGTTGATCAGCACGATGGCGCGGGTGCGCGAGGACACCAGCGTCTCGATCTCGGTCGGGTCGGGCTGGAAGCCGTTCTCCGGCGCGCAGCGGTAGTACACCGGGCGGCCGTCGTTGAGGATGGCCGCGGCCGACCACAGCGGGTAGTCCGGCGAGGGCACCAGCACTTCGTCGCCCGGGTTCAGCAGGGCGCGCAGCGACAGGTCGATCAGCTCGCTGACGCCGTTGCCGACGAACACGCGGTCCGGGTGGGCATCGGGCGCACCACGGCGCGCATAGGCGGCGGCGATGGCTTCGCGGGCCACCGGCAGGCCCTGCTGGTGGGTGTACGGGTCGGTGCGGCCCATGTCATCGGCAATCGCGTGCTGCAGGTGCTCGGGTGCGCGGAAGCCGAAGTTGCCGGGGTTGCCGATGTTCAGCTTGATCAGCTTGCGGCCCTGCGCTTCCAGCTCCCGCGCTCGCCGGGCCAGTTCTCCGCGGATTTCGTAGCGCACTTCGGAAAGGCGCTCGCGGGTGGCCAGGGGCTTGTGCGACGTGGTGGACATGGGGGCTGGGCCGTCAAAAGGCATGGGGTTTCCATCCTACCGGAATTGCTGCAGTGCATGGCAAGGCGCCAGGGCCTGCCGTTGCTGGGCTGGCAGGGCATCGGGCCGGTTAGAATGGCGGCGATGACCCAGACCCCCGATTTCAACGCCCTGCAGACCATCGGCTGGCCCTGGCCGGGCCCGCCGCAGCAGGCCGACTGGCAGGCCGCAATGGCCGCGCACCCGCAGGCCCGCCCGGCGCGCGTGATCGAACAGCACCGTACCCACTATGTGGTGGCCGACGGCCCGGACGCCTCGATCAAGGCCGAGTCGCTGCCGGAATGGCAGCGCCCGCGCTTCCCCAGCCACGAGCGGCCGGCGGTGGGTGATTGGGTGCTGCTGGACGGCATCCGCATCGTTGCGCTGCTGCCACGGCGTACCGCCATCAAGCGCGGCGCGGCTGGCGAGCATTACCACCAGCAGGTGATCGCGGCCAACATCGATACGGTGTTCATCGTCTGTGGCCTGGATGCCGACTTCAACCCGCGCCGCATCGAGCGCTACCTGCTGCTGGTCGGCGGCGGCGGTGCCGAACCGGTCGTGGTGCTGACCAAGGCCGACCAGACCGAGTACAGCGAAGACGCGCTGGCGGTGCTGGAGGAGCTGGAGATGCAGGGCATCGCCCTGCACGCGATCAACGGCCTGGATGCCGACAGCGTGTCCGTGCTGGAGCCGTGGCTGGGCCCGGGCCGCACGGTGGTGCTGGTCGGTTCGTCCGGTGCCGGCAAATCCACGCTGACCAATACCCTGCTGGGCGAGCAGCGGATGAAGACCAATGCGGTGCGCGCCAACGATTCGCGCGGCCGCCACACCACCACGCACCGCGCGCTGATGCCGCTGCCGATGGGCGCGTGCCTGATCGATACGCCGGGCATGCGCGAGCTGAAGCCGACCGGCGAAGAAACACTGTCCGAAGGCGGCTTCGCCGACATCGAGGCACTGGCGGCGCAGTGCCGTTTCAACGACTGCATGCACCAGCAGGAGCCGGGCTGCGCCGTGCGCGCGGCCATCGATGCCGGTGAGATCGAAGAGAGCCGGCTGCAGAACTACTTCAAGCTGAAGGAAGAAGTGGCTGCCGCCGCTGCGAAGCTGGCCGTGCGCCAGGCCGAAACCGCGCAGGAGCGCGGCGGCAAGAAGGGCAAGGGCCAGCAGTTCCGCCCGGCGGGCAAGCCGCGCAGGCGATAGCACAGTAGCCGAGCATGGGCTCGGCTCTACAGTGGCTCCGCGGCGGAGTCATGCCCTGCGCCGGACACGGCAGGGCGTTATAGTCCGCCCATGGAAACGACCGCGACGCTGGACCATGACGTGGCCCACCATGCGGCGCTCGACGCGCGACTGGTCGAGGCCGTGGGCGGCATCCGCCTGCTGGGGCTGACCAGTTGGCCGGCAACGGTGCAGGCACCGTTCCTGGACAGCGTGGCCCGCGGCCAGCCGGTGCTGCCGAAGGTGGAGTACCCGAAACTGGATTTCAGCGAGGAGCGCCGCGCGTTGGCCGCCATCGCCGCCGAATGTGATCCCAGCCATCCGCTGGGCCACTACGTGCAGCAGTCCGCGCAGAGCTGGGACCTGGCCGCGCAGTTGTTGGAAAGCCTCGGCACTGCCGCCGTGGACCGCTGTTCGGTGCAGCTGTTCGGTGCGCCGGAACAGCCGTTGCCCGGCAACGGCCCTAGCACGCGCGAGGCCGCCCGCCATTTCATCCAGATCGCCAGCGAACTGGACAGCGAACTGCTGGCGCCGGAAGAACAGGTGCCGGTGTCGGCCATCGCCCTGCAGCTGCAGCTGCAGAACGACCTGGACGGCTTCTTTGAATCGCGCATCATCCAGGTGCAGCTGGACCCGGAACTGGTGTCCAAGGCGGCCGCTGGCCCGACCCGCATACGCCTGCGTACCAGCGCACGTTTCAGCGCCTACGACCGCGCGCAGCTGTTCCACCACGAAGCGCTGGTGCATTCGCTCACTGCATTGAACGGCCGCGAACAACCGGTGCTGCCCAGCCTGGCCCTGTCCTCGCCACGGGTGACCGCCACCCAGGAAGGCCTGGCCACGTTCGCCGAGCAGATCACCGGCAGCATCGACATCGAACGGCTGAAGCGCATCAGCCTGCGCACCGAAGCCATTGCGATGGCGCGCGAAGGTGCGGATTTCATCGAGGTGTACCGCTATTTCTGCGAGGCCGGGCAGAATCCGGAAGAAAGCTTCGCCTCGGCGCAGCGCGTGTTCCGTGGTGTGCCGCCCAGCGGTGGCCTGGCCTTCACCAAGGACACGGTGTACCTGCGCGGGCTGGTGTCGGTGCATACCTTCTTCCGGCACATGCTGGCCGAGGATCGCCTGCAGGTCTGCCGCTGGTTGTTTGCCGGCAAGATGAGCCTGACCGATGCGATTGCCTTCGCACCGTTGTTCGAGAGTGGCGTGTTGAAGCCACCGCGCTGGCTGCCGCACTGGGTGAGCCGGGCGAACGGATTGGCGGGCATGCTGGCGTTCTCGTTGTTCGCCAACCGGATACGGATGGACCAGCTGGCGCCGGAGTAAAAGGCGTTGGTGTGGTTTCCACGCCTTCCTGATATCGGAGGGGAGGAGGCGGGTCACCCTGGCCAGGACACGCAAAATCCCCTCCATGGTCCTCGATGGCGCCATCCATGGCGCCAACGGTCCTGGCCAGGGTGACCCGCCTCCTCCAGACAGTTTCCTGCGGGCGCGGTGGAAATCCCCACCGAAGGAATTCGCAAGAGTCAAAAACAGAACCGGGATCCGACCCCGTGCCGACCAACGGTCGGCACCCACCACACCCGTGGTGGTCCGCACCTTCCGCAGGTGCAGGGCTCAGAACATCAGGTTGATCATCACCACCACCACCAGCGTGTAGATCAGCGACAGCGGGCCGCCGACCCGCCACATCTCGCGCGGGGTGTAGTTGGCCGGGCCGGTGATCATCGAAATGACCGGGTTGGAGGCCGTCATCAGGTTGTTGGACGCTGACAACGCCACGATCAGCGCGAACGCGGTCGGGTTGCCACCCGCCGCCAGCGCCAGGTTCACCGCGATGGGCACCATCACGATCGTCGCGCCCACGTGGCTGATCACCAGCGAGAACACCGTGGTCAGCAGTGCCAGCGCAAGCTCCAGCACCCAGATCGGGATGCCGGTCGGCAGCTTGTCGATCGTATGGCCGGCCACCCAGGCCGCCGCGCCGCTGGAATCCATTGCCCAGCCGAGCGGAATCAGCCCGGCCATCATGAATACCGTCTTCCAGTTGATGGAGGCATAGGCCTCGTCCATGCGCAGCACGCCGGTCAGCAGCATGCCGGCCACGCCGGTCATCAGGGTCAGCGCCACCGGCAGCTTGCTGGTCAGCGCGATCAGGATGGTCAGCGCGAAGATCGCCATCGCGATCTTGAACTTGTGCGGGCGCTGCTCGCCGGTCGGGTAATCGGTCACCACCACGAAGTCGCGGCTCTTGGCGGCCTGCGCCAGGTCGGTCCAGATGCTGTGGAAGACCAGCATGTCACCGGCGCGCAGCTGCACGTCGCGCACGTCCTCGCGGATCACCTGCTTGTCGCGGTTGATCGCCAGCAGGCTGATGCCGCGCTCCTTGCGCAGGCGCAGATCAGCCGCGCTCTTGCCGATCACGTTGGAGGTCGGCGGCACCACCGCCTCGGAAATACCGGCACGGCTGGGGTTGAACAGGTCGCCCAGGTGCTTCAGCCGCGAGGACATGCGCAGGAACTGGTTCTGCGCGAAATCGTGCACGTCCTGGCGCGGGCCCATCGCGCCCAGCACGCTGCCCACCCAGATGCGCATCTCCGCCGGCGGTGCAAGGCGGGTGTCGTTGCCGGTCTTCAGCGCCAGCAGCAGCGGCGCATCGTGCAGGGTCTCGGCCTCGCCCAGGGTCATGCCCACCAGCGGGCTTTCGGCGGTGACCACCAGCTCGAACACATCGCCTTCGATGCCGTAGGTCTTGGCGAAATAGCTCTCGGTGCGTGCCGGGGTCACCCCGTCATTGACCAGGCTTTCCTCTTCGATCAGCTTGCGGTCGCCGTAGTAGCGGAAATACAGCAGCGAGGCGATCAGCAGGGCCACGCCGATCGGCAGCGGCGCGAACATGCGCAGCGGCTCGATGGTCGCCAGGCCCGAGGGCAGGTTGTTGTTGGCCGAGGCCAGCAGATCGTTCAGCAGGATCAGCGGCGAGTTGCCCACCATGGTCAGCGCGCCGCCCATCACGATCGCTGCCGAGATCGGCAGCAGCAGCCGCTGCAGGGTCAGCCCGGTGCGCGCGACCAGCCGCGAGGCGACCGGCAGGTACAGCGCCATCACCGAGGGGTTCTGCATGAAGGACGAGTTCAGGCCGGCGATGGCCGTGGTCATCATCAGCAGCCGCTGCTCCACGCCGTGGCCGCGCCGCAGCAGCCACGCGGCCAGCCGGTTCAGCGCCCCGGTGCGGTCCAGGCCCGCACCGAGGATGGTGGTGGCGATGATGCTCATCACCGCGTTACCCGAGAAGCCACCGAAGATTTCTTCCGGGGCGATCAGGCCGGTGACGCCCAGCACCACCAGCACCACCAGCGCGACCACGTCGGCGCGGATGCGCTCGAACAGGAACATCGCCATCGTGAAGCCGACCAGCCCGAGCACGAGCTTCATGTCGTTGGTCAGCGTCAGCGCGGTATCCATGTGGGGCGCAGCGTCCTCGGGCGTGGGTCAGGTGCGGTCGTACAGCAGGTCCCAGACGCCGTGGCCGAGCTTCTGGCCGCGGGTCTCGAAGTGCGTCTGCGGGCGCCAGTCCGGGCGCGGCACGCTGCCACGCGGGCCGGCACGGTTGACCAGGCCAGCGGTGGCGTCGAGCACGTCCCACATCTGCTCGGCGTAGTCTTCCCAGTCGGTGGCGCAGTGCAGGCGGCCACCCGGGCGCAGCTTGCGCACGATCAGTTCGGCGAAGGCCGGCTGCAGCAGGCGGCGCTTGTTGTGGCGCTTCTTGTGCCACGGGTCCGGGAAGTAGATGCGCACTTCATCCAGCGCACCATCGGCGATCTCGTTCTGCAGCACTTCCACCGCATCGTGGTGGTACAGGCGCACGTGGTCGGCGTTGTCATCGGCCAGCGCATTCAGCAGGCGGCCCACGCCCGGGGCGTGCACCTCGATGCCGATGTAATCGCGCGACGGATCGTGCTGCGCGGCGAAACGCAGGGCAGCGCCGTTGCCGAAGCCGATTTCCAGCACCTTGTGCGCCGGACGGCCGAAGGTGGCATCCAGGTCGCGCGGCTGGCCGTTGTAGTCGATGCCGAAGCGCGGCCAGCGTTCGTCGAACGCGCGCTGCTGGGCAGGCGTGAAGCGGCCCTGGCGCAGCACGAAGCTGCGCACCTCGCGGCGGCCCTCGCTCACGGTGAAGGGCTTGGGCGGGGCCTTGGAGCCGGCGCTGTCAAAAGGATTGGTCATCAGCCGATCAGCCCATCCACCGGGGAGGAGGCGCTGGCGTAGCGCTTGCGCGGAATGCGCCCGGCCAGGAAGGCCTCGCGGCCGGCTTCCACGGCCTTGCGCATGGCGCTGGCCATCAGCACCGGGTGGCGCGCACCGGCGATGGCGGTGTTCATCAGCACGCCGTCGCAGCCCAGCTCCATCGCGATGGCGGCATCGGAGGCGGTGCCCACGCCGGCGTCGACGATGATCGGCACCTTGGCGTCTTCGATGATCTGCAGCAGGTTGTACTTGTTCTGGATGCCCAGGCCCGAGCCGATCGGCGCGGCCAGCGGCATCACCGCAGCGCAGCCGATCTCTTCCAGGCGCTTGGCCAGGATCGGGTCATCGGAGGTGTAGACCATCACGTCGAAGCCGTCCTTGACCAGCTGCTCGGCAGCCTTGAGGGTCTGCACCACGTCCGGGTACAGCGACTTCTGGTCGCCCAGCACTTCCAGCTTGGTCAGGTTGTGGCCGTCCAGCAGCTCGCGGGCCAGGCGGCAGGTGCGCACGGCGTCTTCGGCGGTGTAGCAGCCGGCGGTGTTGGGCAGGATGGTGTAGCGGTCCGGCGGCAGCACGTCCAGCAGGTTCGGTTCGCCAGGGTTCTGGCCGATGTTCGTGCGGCGGATGGCCACGGTGACGATCTGGGCGCCAGCGGCCTCGGTGGCCAGGCGGGTTTCTTCCAGGTCCTTGAACTTGCCGGTGCCGGTCAGCAGCCGCGAGCCATAGGTCTTGCCGGCGATCACCAGCGAATCGGGGGAGACAGGGAGGTTCATGACGCGATTATCGCTTATCCGCCTGAAGATGGGGTCGTCACTTCGACGCCGCCGGGCATGGCCCGGTGCTACCGGAAGAGATGCGCAGGGTAGCGCCGGGCCAAGCCCGGCGAGCGCGGAGCGTGGGTTTTCCTCAGCCACCGCCGAGCGCGTGCACGATCTCCACCACGTCACCTTCGGCCAGCACGTGCTCGCCATGGCGGCTGCGGCTGACGATCTCGCCATTCACTTCCACCGCCACCCGGCGCTGCAGCAGCTGCTCGGTGGCGAGCAGGTCCAGGAGGGTCGCCGAAGCGGGCAGGGTGCGGGGTTCGCCATTGAGCTGGATGTTCATGCGCGCATTGTCGCTTATGGCCCGCCATGATCGGAACCGTCGCCTCCGTGCGTCGCACGCCATCACCGGCACAGCCCGCCAGCGCAGTCTCAGGCGACAATTCATGCGGCGGCGCAGCGTGAGCAATCGGCGACACGGTGAAACCATTCACCGTGCGCCGGCGTACGTGTGCGCCGGATCCCCAACATTTCCCCCCAGGAGTTCTACATGCTGCTCAGCAAACGCCCGATCCGCTCCCTGATGGCGGCCGCGATCGCGCTCGCCGCGCTGCCGGCCATGGCAGGCGAATCCCCGTTCACCCGCACCGTGTTCTTCGGCGACAGCCTGACCGACAGCGGCTACTTCCGCCCGCTGCTGCCGGCCGATGTGCGCCCGGTCACCGGCCAGTCCACCACCAACCCGGGCTGGGAATGGGCGCAGTTCGTGGCCGATTACTACGGCACCAACGCCAGCCCCAACGGCAATGGCCAGACCGGTGACAACTACGCCGTCGGTGGCGCCCGCGTGGGCGTCGACCTGACCCAGCCGGCGCTCGGCAACGTCGCCGTGCCCTCGCTGAAGACGCAGATGTCCAACTATCTGGCCGCCAACGGCGGCAAGGCCGACCCGAACGCCCTGTACACCGTGTGGGGCGGCGCCAACGACCTGTTCTCGATCACCGCCCCGGCCCAGGCACCGGCCGTCATCGGCGCGGCGGTCACCACCCAGATCGGCATCGTGTCCAGCCTGAAGCAGGCCGGTGCGCAGTACGTGCTGGTGCCCAACCTGCCTGATATTGGTTCCACCCCGGGCTTCATCGATCGTGGCGCCGCGGCGCGCGCACAGGGCACCGCCCTGTCCAACGCCTACAACAACGCGCTGTACGGTGGCCTGAAGCAGGCCGGCATCGAGTTCATCCCGCTCGATACCTACACCCTGCTGCACGAGATCATCGCCAACCCGGGCATGTACGGCTTCAGCAACGTCACCGGCCGCGCCTGCCTGGTGGCCTCGTCGCTGACCTGCAGCCCGCTGGCCTATGTGCGCCCGGATGCGGCCAGCACCTACCTGTTCGCCGATGACGTACACCCGACCACGGCCGCGCACCAGATGCTGGGCCAGTACGCCATCTCGATCCTGGAAGGCCCGCGCCTGCAGCAGATCCTGACCCACTCGGCGCAGACCATCGGCCGTTCGCGCGCCGACCAGGTCAGCCTGCACCAGGCCGGCCGTCCGGCCGATGGCATGTCCTGGTGGGGCGGCGTGCGCGGCGACATGCAGCGCTACGACCACGCCGACGTGTATGACGGCGTGGCCCCGGCCGGCCTGTTCGGTGTCGACTGGGCACGTGACGGCATGGTCGTCGGCGGCTTCGGCGGTTTCGGCCGCATGAACGCCGACTTCGGCAACAGCCGTGGCGACTTCACCCAGAAGGACACGACCGCCGGCCTGTTCGCGGGCTGGTACGGCGACCGAATCTGGGTCAACGGCCAGGTCAGCTACACCTGGCTGTCGTATGACGTGAACCGCAAGGTCCAGCTCGGCCCGGCCACCCGTGAACACGGCGGCTCGCCGGACGGCAGCAACCTGACCGCCGCCCTGAACGCCGGTTACGAGTTCGGCACCGAAGGCGGCTTCCGCCACGGTCCGATCGCCTCGGTGATCTGGCAGAAGGTGAAGATCGACGGCTACACCGAAACCGCCGATGCCAACACCCTGGCCACCGCGCTGGGCTATGGCAAGCAGGACGTCGATTCCACCGTCGGCCGCATCGGCTGGCAGGCCCGCTTCGATGGCGGCAGCGTCAAGCCGTACGTGCAGGTGACCTACGACCACGAGTTCGAGGACACCAAGCAGGCCAGCGCATGGGTGCAGAGCCTGCCGGACGTGGGCATGTACCGCGTGCCGGGCATGGACTTCGACAAGAACTATGCAACCGCCATCTTCGGCGCGCGCATGGAGCTGTTCGGCCTGCAGAGCAACATCGGCCTGAGCGCCACCACCCTGCAGAAGCGTGCGCAGGACGCCACGCTGTTCGCCAACTTCAGCGGCAGCTTCTGATCCAGGGCGGGGTCGGATCCCTTTCCACCCGGAAAGGGCTCTGACGTTATTGATCCAAGGCGGGGTAGGATCCCTTTCCGCAGGAAAGGGCTCTGACCCCGTTGCCGCCAGCATTGCGCAACACCGGCCGGTCCGCATAGACTTTCACCCTGCAATGCGGGCGTAGCTCAATGGTAGAGCTGTAGCTTCCCAAGCTACTGACGAGGGTTCGATTCCCTTCGCCCGCTCCAGTTCGGCCATTTGCACACCTAAGTGCATGAATGCGAAGGGGCCGAGTCAAAAAGGCTGCGTGCGCTCCTTGCCAGAGCTGCTTTTTCCTGCACGCCCGTATGGGCTTTACGCCCGCTTCCTTGTCCTCTTTACCTTCGGTCCCGCTTGGATTGTCCCTTCATCGTCCGTGCGCCGGGTTTGCCCTCCGGCGATCGCGCACGATACGTTCGGATGATTTGCGGGGCGCAAAGGCGCGGTCCAGCAATCTCATTGAGAGCTGCCAGACACTCCGCACCCTGCTGGGGCCTGTAGGGGATATCCCTGCATCGGGCGACGACTGACTGTGTCAGGGCGTTGTGGGATGGCGTCCAGTATTGGCCGAAGAACGGAACCAGGCGCGTGAATACCGCAGGTCAAGCGTCCGGCAGACGGTTGCGCTTGCGGCGAAGACCTCTGGCTTCCTGTGGTCGGGGGCAGCAGAGGGTCGACCATAAGTGCCGCAACGGTGCCCCACGAGCAGGTAATCTTATCCCGGAAGCAGCAAGGGGCGATCGATCATGAGCCTGACCAAACTCGAGTTGTGGTGCCAGGATGCGATCACCATCCTCGCTGGCCCTGACGACATTCCCCGCCTTATCGAGCTGCGGAGGGAGACTGTCAGGGGATTTGCTCACAGTCCTCATCTCTACGAGGTGGCTGCCGATATTGCCGAGGATCTCAACGACCTCGTGCCGGACTCCCAGCGGGTGGTCAGGGAATACTTGATCGCCAATTATGGGTTCAGCTTCGAGTTTTTCATTGACAAGAAGTTGGCCGAGGTGAGGAAGGTTTTGGCGCGCGGACGGATAGGCAGCGAGAAAGATGTTCGCCTCCTTTCTGATTTCGCTGCTGACACGTCAAACGACGAGATCCTGACCGCAGCGGCCGATTCATTGCTGGAGGATTACGCGAGATTGATGAAGAGGTGATCGCTTACCGAGCTACGCCTGCTTCAACGTGCTGTCAGGCGATTTTATTCGCCGCTCAAGGCGCACTTCATTGTCTCTTTCCATTGCAACGCTTGAATGGTGCACGGATGCCGATGCGATGTCCGGATGACTGCTGATCGAAGCACGCTCCGTCGCTTTGCCCAATGGTTGCCGTTGCTGGCATGGGTGGCCATCTGTGTCGCCTGGTGGTCACCGTTGGGCGTGGTGGTCGGCCTTGCCGTGTGCATTGCGTTGGGCGTCGTGCTGCAGCGCCTTGAACTGGTCGATGATGCCGTCGGCGGCGCACGGCTGCGTTCGCAGTTGCCGGGGCGCCTGGCCGAGCGTCCCCCCACTCATGATGTGCTGCTGGAATCGGCTGAAGTGGGCATGGGCGGGCCTGTTTACAGCGTCCAGATGCTGCGCGATGGCGCCATCGTCGAAGGGGTAGCCATCCTCGGCAGCAACGAGGCCAGCTGTGGATGGACGTCGCTGCCGGGCAGCGCGCTGCGTCTGGCCACCGGCTCTGTCCACCGGGGCGAGGGGGTGATCGTCTACGACGAGCAGCACAAGGTGGTGCATCTGCTGGCCGTCGCTCCAAGCGTGCTCGCGCAGGAACTGGGTGCCCGTCGGCAATCCGATGGCGATGTGGCGGCGGCATTGTGGCTGCGCAGCCTGCCTTGCCGTCTGATCCAGCTGCATCCCTGTCGAGGGCTATGGCTGGCGGAGGGGCACGCGGCACTGGCTGCAGGCGTGCCGAAGGCGCTTCGCCACGTCCTGCCCGACGGCCGGGTCCTGCAGGCCATCCCCATGCTTCCCGAGGATCTGCGCCTGACCGCGCATCCGGCCCTGTTCACGCGACTCTGTCCGTACTCGCTTCACTTCGACGGTGAGGCCACGGGCCGCCATGTGTGCGGTCTGGAGACGGTGATTGCCAGCCCATCGGGACGATGCGTGGTGGTAGCGGGCAGTGTGATGGATGCGGATCTGCGTCCCCGTCAGAGCGTGTGGCTCATTTACTGGCGGGGGCGTTGGCAGGCCATCGCCGGCCTTGCCGTGGGCGGTCGTGGCAAGGCCACGAGCATGGTCTGGATCAACGTGATCGAGGTGAGCGATGACGGCACGCTCCACGGCCAGGCCCAAGAAGATCACTGGGTGGCCGGTGCCATCAAACTGGTCCCCACGCCGCACACGGCACTGGAACTGCCCGTGGAGTGGCGGCAAACCGGGCTGGCCCTGCGGGTCCGCGACGGACGCTTCACGCTGCGCCTTCCCTGATCTGCGGCAGCACGTCGCGGAGCATCATCCTGCCGCCACACGCTCGCGCTATGCTGCGCGCCTGCCGTCCACTGCCGCCGCGATGAAGCTCGCCATCCTGTCCCGCAACAGCTCGCTGTACTCCACCCGCCGGCTGGTCGAGGCTGCGCGCGCGCGCGGCCATACCGTCCGCATCCTCGACCCGCTGCGCTGCTACATGCGCATTGCCGCCGATGGCTTTTCCATGCACTACAAGGGCCGGCCGATGACCGGCGTGGACATGGTCATCCCGCGCATCGGCGCCTCGATCACGCGCTACGGCACCGCGGTGCTGCGCCAGTTCGAGCTGATGGGCGCGCGGACGCCCAATCCGTCCGACGCGATCCTGCGCTCGCGCGACAAGCTGCGCGCGCACCAGCTGCTGGCGGCCAAGGGCATCGACATGCCGGTCACGGTGTTCGGCGACAACCCGGACGATACGGTCGACCTGCTCTCCATGCTCGGCCCGCCGCCGCATGTGGTGAAACTCAACGAGGGCACGCAGGGCCGCGGCGTCATCCTCACCGAGAAGGCCAGCGCCTCGCGCGGCATCGTCGAAGCCCTGCGCGGCCTGTATGCCAACTTCCTCATGCAGGAATTCATCGGCGAGGCGAAGGGCGCGGACCTGCGCTGCTTCGTCGTCGGCGACCAGGTGGTGGCCTCGATGCAGCGGCAGGCTCCGGAGGGCGACTTCCGTTCCAACCTGCATGCCGGTGGCACGGCGGTGGCGGCCAAGGCCAGCCGGGCTGAACAGCAGGTGGCGGTGCGCTCGGCCAAGGCCTTGGGCCTGTCGGTCTGCGGGGTCGACCTGATCCGCTCCGAACGCGGCCCGCTGGTGCTGGAGGTGAACTCCACACCGGGCCTGGAAGGCATCGAAGCGGCCTGCCAGGTGGACGTGGCCTCACGCATCATTGCCCATGTCGAGAAGATTAAAAAGCCTTGATTATCAGAGGCTTGTAATTTTCCTGAAGATTGCCGGCCGGGTTTAACAAGGCTTTAATCGGGGCCGGCGTAGGCTTCAGCGAACCGCAGCTCTGCCTCTCAGCAGGATCGGTAATCGGGATACGACTTCAGGCCCAGGCGGGTAGACCGCCTGGGTCTTTTTTATGCCCGTCCGGTTCCTGCCAAAGGTCCCTTGTGGTGGCGCAGGGCGGCTCGTAGAGTTGGGCCTTCGTTCCGGGATGGATCGGGAGGCTGGCGATGTACCGCATCACCGTGTTTGCAATGTTGCTGGGGCTGTCCGCAGCTGCACAGGCCGGGTCGGAAAAGCCCGTCGTGCAGATGGACCGGCAGGCGCCGGTAGCCGACCAGGTGCGCCAGGTCGAAAAGGCGCTGGACAACGGCGAGTACGCCGAAATTTCAACGGATGACCGTGCGCAGGTGCGGCAGTCGCTGGCCCGCATCACCCAGCGGATGGGTGACCGCCAGACGGTGCAGGAGCTGCCCGCGACGGTGCAGAACGAGGTCTTCAACGACCAGGAGCGGATCAACACCATCCTCACCCGCGCCCACGCCGACAGCCGGCAGGTCTGCCAGCACACCCGTACCACCGGCAGCAACATGCCGAAGAGCCGCTGCCTGACCGTGGCCGAGCGCCGGCGGATCGAGGAGAAGGGCAAGGCGCTGCTCAACGACCAGCGCACCTTCACCGACCTTTCGCCTCCCGGCAACCGCTAGGCCGTCCGCCGCCCCTGCGCTTGGCACTTGCTGGCGTGAAGGCGGTGCGAATACAGTCAGTGATCCATTCAAACAAGGATTCGTTTGTCATGAAGTCCCTCCTGATGTCGGTGGTGCTGTTCTCGGGGCTGAGCCTGTCCATCGCCGCCTCCGCCTCCAAAGGGGCCGGCGAAGTCTTCATCCCCGGCAAGCCGCTGCAGCAGCAGATCGAGCGCATTGAAATCGAACTCAGCGATGGCGAAACCTACAGCGAGCTGAAGCTGGCCGACCGCAGTCGCGTGCGTGAGGCGCTGGTGCGCATGCGCGCTGCCGTAGAGCAGCACCCGAACCGCGATTCGATGCCTGAACAGGTGCGAACCGACGTCTTCAACGACCAGCAGCTCGTGAACACGGTTTTGACACAGGCGCGTGAGGATAGTCGTCTAATATGCCAACGTGAAAAGGCGACGGGTTCGAACCGGGCTACAACGCAGTGCTCCACCGTCGCCGAGCGAGTCCGGCAGAAGGAAAGGGCACAGCGTGATATGAGCCAGGCCCAGCGCACCGGCAAATTCGTCAATTAGAGGTGACAGTGAGAATTCTGGTAATCGAAGACAACAGCGACATTGCGGCCAATCTGGGTGATTACCTGGAAGACCGCGGGCACACGGTGGACTTCGCGGCTGACGGCGTCACCGGCCTGCACCTTGCCGTGGTGCACGAGTTCGACGCGATCGTGCTGGATCTCAACCTGCCGGGCATGGACGGCATCGAAGTCTGCCGCAAGCTTCGCAATGAAGCCCGCAAGCAGACCCCGGTGCTGATGCTGACCGCGCGTGATTCGCTGGACAACAAGCTGGCCGGTTTCGATTCCGGCGCCGATGACTACCTCATCAAGCCGTTTGCGCTGCAGGAAGTGGAAGTCCGCCTCAACGCCCTGTCGCGCCGCGGCAAGGGCGTGCAGACCCGCGTGCTGGAAACCGGCGATCTGGAATACAACCTGGACACGCTGGAAGTGCGCCGCCAGGGCAAGCTGCTGCAGCTCAACCCGACCGCGTTGAAGATCCTGCAGGCGCTGATGGAGGCCGCCCCGGCGGTGGTGACCCGGCAGGAACTGGAAACCCGCGTCTGGGGCGAGGAGCTGCCCGATTCGGATTCCCTGCGTGTGCACATCCACGGCCTGCGCGCGGTGGTCGACAAGCCGTTTGAAGTGCCGCTGATCCAGACCCGCCATGGCATCGGATACCGCATCGCCACCCCGGAAGCCTGATCCGGTGGCAACCAGGGGGGGGCGTCGGCGCACGCCTTATCGGCGGCGCCTGCGCAGTCGCATCATCGTCTCGTTCGTGTTGTTGGGCTTCTGCCTGACGACACTGTTCGCGTTCGCCACCAACTGGGCCCGCATGCGCGTGGAAACCCAGCTGGTCGAAGACGTGATGAACCGCAACATCAACGAGTACGCGCGGCGTTACTACGAAGACCCCCTGCGCAGCCCCGACCTTCCGGTGCAGCAGATCAAGGCGTATGCCTACCCGAAGGACAAGTTCGAACGGGTCAGGGAAGAACGCGCGCAGTGGGCGGCCTTCCCCGATGGCATCCACACGGTCACCGGTGACGAGCATGGCGAGCAGTATTCGTACAAGCTGGCCGTGCGCAAGACCCCTGACGCCTGGTTCTTCCTCGCCTATGACATGACCGACAGCGTGCGCGGCGGGCAGCAGCTCAACCGCGCGCTGATCCTGTCGGTGCTGGTGTTCAGCCTGCTGTCGCTGGTGCTGGGCTGGTGGTCAGCATCGAAGGTGATGAAGCCGGTGTCCGACCTGGCCGCACGGCTGCGTGCCTACCGCGGTGGCACCAGCGATCCCGAGCCGCTGGCGCCGCGCTTCCCGGATGACGAGGTGGGCCAGCTGGCGCAGGCGCTGGATGACTATTCCTCGCGCCTCACCGAGGTCGTGCAGCGCGATCGCGAATTCAATGCCGACGTCAGCCACGAGCTGCGTACGCCGCTGGCGGTCATCCGTGGCGCGACCGAGCTGCTGCTGACCCGCCCCGGCCTGGATGAGAAGGTGCTGCAGCGGCTGCAGCGCATCCAGCGTGCCGAACAGCAGTGCAGCGACCTGATCGGCGCCTTGCTGCTGCTGTCGCGCAACGAGCGCGGGCAGGGCACCAGCAATGTGGCGCGCGTGGCCGATCAGCTGCTGGATGCCCACCGCGCCCAGCTCGGCGGCAAGCCGCTGGAGCTGGTGATGGAAGGCGAGCGCGACCTGGTGATCGATGCTCCCGAAGCCGCGTTGTCGGTGGCGCTGGGCAATCTTATCGGCAACGCCGTGAAGTATTCGCAGGATGGCAGCGTGCGCGTGCACGTCAGCAGCAATGCGGTCTCGGTGACCGACAGTGGCCCTGGTCTGAGTGAAGAAGATGCGGCCAAGCTGTTCCAGCGTGGCTATCGCGGTACCCATGCCGGCCACTCGCAGGGCGGCGGCATCGGCCTGTCGATCGTCAGCCGCCTGTGCGACCTGTACGGCTGGCAGGTGAGCGTGCGCCCCGGTGGCGACCGCGGCGTGATCGCGACCCTGACGTTCTCGCCGAAGCCGCTCTGATCATCCACGCACGGCGTGGATCTACTGAACCCTGCTGGCGGTGGGTG
Organism: Stenotrophomonas sp. S39; assembly: GCF_016624665.1. NCBI lineage: Bacteria > Pseudomonadati > Pseudomonadota > Gammaproteobacteria > Lysobacterales > Lysobacteraceae > Stenotrophomonas > Stenotrophomonas sp. S39. Next base: position 48,249 of record NZ_JACVTT010000006.1, read on the forward strand.
CGGACCAACGGTCCGCACGGCGGATGAATCCGACAAGTGGTGGGTGCGGTGAGTGGTGGGTGCGGACCGTTGGTCCGCACTGCAGGTGTCCTCATCCACGCATGGCGTGGATTTACTGTCGTAACCGGCGTGCTTGGGCCCTACTTCTGTCAGTGGACGTCCATCCATTCCCTTGCCGCAGAGCGCTTTGACGCATTTGCCTGCTGACATCGCCCCGCGCAGCTGGCCAGATGGCCTACCACCTGCACGGAGCCCGGCAATGTCCCATCGCACTCGTTACCCGAACCTGCACCAGCTGGTCGGTGATTCGATCGACCTTCTGTCCGCGGAGATCGCCGAACGCGTCGAAGCCGTCCTCAAGGAACCTGGTGACCTGATGCCCATCCTGCAGGAAAGGATGGAAGCCGACGCTGCAACCAGCCAGGCCGCCCAGCGCGCCGGGCTCAGCGAGCCGCAGACCGGCACGATGGCGGGCCTGAGGCGTACCGTGTCCGGTATCAGCACGCTGACCCGGCTCATGCACGCCGCGCACATCGCGCGGACGCGTGGCGGCCCGCTGCAGGCTGTGCCAGCAGAGACGATGGAAGGCCTGATGGTGGCCGCGCGTGAGCTGACCCGCCACGTGCAGCAGCAGCTGCAGGCCGAGCGCATGCGGGGCGCTGCGACGCTGCAGTAGGGCCGGGTCCATGCCCGGCTGCCGTGGCGGCGGTGCCGCCGCCCGGAAATCGAGCCCGGTGGACGGTGGGTGCGGACCGCTGGTCCGCACTGCCGATGCTCTCATCCACGCATGGCGTGGATCTACTGGGCCATCCACGCATGGCGTGGATCTACTGGGCCATCCACGCATGGCGTGGATCTACCGGGCCTTCGTGGCCGTGGGCTCGCCTGGAATCGGCGTTGCTGTGCCGAGGGCTTCGACGACATAGAGCCGCTTGACCAGCACATACAGCACAACGGTCAGCGGCGCCGCCAGCAGCACGCCGGCCGGGCCCAGCAGCGAGCCGATGCCGAACAGGGAGAACAGCAGCAGGGCAGGGGGAAGGTCAACCGCACGCTGCTGGATAAGCGGCTGCAGCAGATGTCCCTCCATCTGCTGCACCACCACGAACAGTGCCACCGTGGCCAGGGCAATCTCCGGGCTGACGGTGAAGGCCAGCAGGATGGCCGGAACCGCCGCGAGGATGGGGCCGACGATCGGTACGAAATCCAGCAGCGCAGTGATGATGCCCAGCCCGAAGGCGACCGGCACGCCCAGTGCCCACAGGCCCAGCCCGGTCAGCAGGCCGACGACCGCCATGGCCAGGAGCTGGCCGCCCAGCCAGGCCTTCAGTGCATTGCCGCTGGCGTGGAGTGCATCGTCCACGGCCGGACGCTGCCGCGTCGGCAGCAGCTTCAGCAGGCCCGTGCGGTACAGCGCCGGTTGTGCGGCCAGATAGATGCCGCCGATCAGCACCAGGAACAGGTCCGCCACGCCGCCGGTGGCCGACATCGCCAGTGACCCGGCGCGGGCCGCCATCGTGGATACGCTCGATTGTGCGTTCTGGGTCAGCTCATGGACCGTGGGCCCGATAGGGCTGTCCGCCAGCCACGTCTGGAAGTTCTCCCATGCGGCCGGCAGCGTCTGCCGCAGGGTGGCCATCTGCGCACTCAGCTGCGACCCGAACAGCCACATCGCCAGCGCAAACAGCGCCATCAGCAGCAGCACGGTCAGGCCCAGTGCCCACCCTTCCGACAGCGGCGTGTAACGAAGCACCGCGCCGACGATCGTCCGCAGCAGCGCGGCCACGACCACGGCGCCGAAGATCAGCAGCACCAGTTGCGACAGTTGCCACAGCAGCAGGCCGAGGGCGACCAGCGCCAGCGTCACCACCACGCGGGCGGTATAGGAACGGAGAGAGGCGGTGGGCACGGGTGATCTCACAGGCAGGCGCAATGACAGGCGCAGGACCATAGCGGGAGGCGTGAGAAGACGGTGTGTGTCTGTCCGGTTACAGTTGTCGCGTATGCATCGCCTTTGCCGGGAAGGCGATTGTCAGCACGAAACCTGCTGCGACTGATTATGTGAGCGTGGGCGCCTTTTGGGGTTTTACCGATTGTTGACCGTGCGCGATCAGCATAGTCTCCGAAGCGCGCAAGGCTGGACGTGCCGCCGTGCGGGATCCGTGCCCTGGGCGCTGGGCGCCTGCCGCGGTTCTTGCTGCGCAGCTGGTGACGGTGCTGTTTCGCAGGTTGATTCTTGATTTCATTAAATTCGAAAAGGAATTCGAGTGCGCTTTCTCATGTTTTTGGGTCTGGTACTGGGCGCGATGGTCAGTTTCACTGCCCGCGGTCAGGATAGCTATGCGCCACTCTATCGTTGGACAGTAGAGAATTTGTACAGTGGCCAGGATTGGCACAGCGGCATGTTCAAGGATCCTGAGGAATCGTTCATCGCTGCCTGGACGCGAAACCCGGTAGGTCGCCCCTGTGCCGCGGGTACAGTCCGTAATTGGGAATATGTTGATTGGCACTTTACGGAGAGCGTCCCTACCTTTCCTTATAAGAATTCCATCGCGGCAGCCCGCTACTACCTGGTCGAGTGTGATGGATCGGGTCAGAGTGGTCCCCATCCGTACTCGTCGTCTTCCAGTCGACACTGGATGTGTGCAGACGGAGAGTGGCGCGAGCCCTCGCTGGTTACGGAGGCTGAGGTTTGCCACGTTGTTGCTGATGAGCCCGATGTTTCGTCAAATCTGGGTCCGCCGGATTGTGAACATCAATGCTTTGGTGATCCGATTCACTCGGGGAACGGCAACAAGTACGAATCCCGGGTCGAGTATCAGGGTGCGGCCCCTCTTCTTCGCCTCGCTTGGACCTACAATTCGCGCGGCATTTACGGGTTCAGTACTGCTGGAAACATGCTTGGTCGAGGTCGTTCTACGAACTTCTCGGCGGTGCTGACTCATTCGACGCGTTCGCTGGTATCGATTGGCGCGGCGGCGGCTCGGGCGCCGCGCTCTGAGACGACGGTCTATATCACTCGTCCGAGTGGCCGGGTTATCAGGTTCAGCGATCTTGCGGGAGGCTGGAACGCTGACCTTCCTGATGGTGGTCGCCTGTTCCGGTATGGCGAAGAATCCTGGGAATATCAAGCCGCCGATGGTACTGCAGAGTTCTTCGGTGTCGGCGGTCGCTTGGAGAAAATTCGAGACGCTGATGGGAAGTCTGTCCATCTCGAATATGACGATGAGGGCCGGATTGCATTCGCCTTCGATGACCAAGGGCGCTCGTTGGGGTTTGTGTATGACGCCGAGAGGCTCTTGGAAAGGTTGACTCTCCCAGGGGGTGGCTTCATCCAATTCGAGTATCTTGGCAACGGGTACCTGAAGCGGGTCGTGTACCCGGATGGGACGGATTTCAAATATCTCTACGATGAGCCGGAGTATTCACTTGCGGTGAACCGAAGTGGACTCCTGACGGGTGAAATCGATGAGCGCGGGGTGCGGCGCTCCACGACCTGGTACGACGCTGGTGGCGTGGCATACAAAACTGCCCTCGCGGATGGGCGTGACACCCAGTCTGCTCAGTTCTCGCCGTCGAGCAACGCGAAGTATCACGGGCGCGCCGTTGTGACGGGAAGCCTGGGCTCGCTCAGCACGACGGACTACATCGTGCGGCGTGGCAAGCTGCTTACTGCAAGGAATGAAGATGCGTGTGCCGGGTGCGCGAGTGACATCTCCACCTACGCTTACAACGATCTGGCGTTGGTGGCGTCGCGCACTCGGAATGGAATTGTCGAGACATACCAATATGACGAAGCAGGGAATGAAGTCGCCCGAGAGGAGAACGCGACAGGGCCGGCTGCAGAAAAACGGACGATCAAGACGGTATGGGCGCCCGACAGGCCATTCCGTCTGTCGGTGACGACCTTGGACGGAAGCCATCAGTTGGTGAGAAAGGAGGCTTGGAGGTACAACAGCAGATGGCAGTTGGCAGGCCATGAAGTGAGTGGCGCCGACGGCATTGGTCGCGCGACGTCCTACACCTACTGTGAAGAGTCCGACCTGGTCAAGCCCGAGCTAGGGTGCCCCTATGTTGGGCTGCTGCGGGCAATCGATGGCCCTCGGGACGACGTTCTGGACGTCACCCGAATTGAACACTACACAACAGACGATGCGGGTTGTGATGCTGGTGGAGCGTGTAACTTCCGATCCGGTGACGTTGCGCGGATTACCAATCCTGTCGGCCTCGTCTCCGAATTCATCAAGTACAGTGCCGACGGACGCCCGTTGTTGGTACGTGGCGCAGATGGCGGCCTCACCGCCTATGAGTACAGTGATCGAGGCTGGCTGATTTCGGTTTCTGCCCTTGCGGAAGACCCTGGTAGTACCCGCAAGACAACGATGGTTCATCGACCAAATGGGTTGCTGGAGGAGTTGATCGAGCCCGATGGCGCTCGCCTCAAGTTCGGCTATGACGACTCGGATCGACTGGTCAGCGTTACCGGGGGTGACGGTGGTGTTATCAGATATACATTGGACTCGGCAGGAAATCGAGTGCAGGAGCAGAGGTTTGATGCTCAGGGTGCAGTTACATATTCGACGTCGAGCGTATTCGATCCGCTGGGGCGCAATACGGCGTTGATCGATTCGGAAATGAACGAGAAGAGGTTCATCTACAACGCCGATCAGCAGGTCGCATCGGAAGTTGACGCGAACGGCGGAATGACGACCTTCAACTACGATGGTCTTGGACGTCTGGTGCGGTTCGGGATGGGGAATGGTAGTGGCGAAACGGCATCTTCATTGTTTGCCTATGACGCTCTGGATCAGTTGACTCAGGTCACCGATCCGAAGGGATTGGGAACCACCTATGCCCACAACGGGCGTGGCGATCTGATCGCGCAGGTAAGTCCAGATGCTGGTCCTGCCGGCTTCACGGTCGATGGTGCGGGCAATTACAAGACTCGTACGGACGCTCGTGGAATTACTGCCACCTACAGTTACGACGCAGCCAATCGGCTGGTTGGGGTGGCTTACCCTGATCCGAATATGGATGTGGGGTACCGCTACGATGTGGCACCTTCAGAGTGTGCAATCGATGAGAGTTTCGCGAAGGGACGGCTGTCGGAGGTGCTGCACGACGGCGGGCATACGGCGTACTGTTACGATCGATTCGGGCAGGTCGTCCGTAAGACGCAGAGTATTCAGGGCGTTTCCAGTACGGTGCGCTATAGCTATAACAAGGCGGGTCGCCTCGTCTCACTGACGTATCCTGACGGCAGCGTGGCGGATTACACGCGTGACACGCTGGGGCGCATCCAGGAGATTGGCCTGACTTTGCCGGGTCAAGCGCGCGAGATCGTAGTGAGTGGCGTGACGTACGCGCCCTTCGGTGCGGTGACTGGTTGGAATTACGGTAACGGTCGCCAGTTGCAGCGCCCTCTGGATCTGAACTATCGCCAGCTGGCGGTGCATGACCCTGCGCCTGGCGGATTGTCGCTGAGCTTCGGCTACGATCCGGTTGGCTCGATCACATCGCTGAAGAACGGCACCGGTTCGGTGGCGCTGGCTCGATATGCGTACGACGCGCTTGGTCGCCTGACTCAGACCCAGGACGGTGCGACCGGAACTCCAATCGAGACCTACGGCTATGACGCTACAGGCAATCGAACTTCACTGACCACGTCGGCCGGCACCATGGATTACACCTATCCTGCCGACAGTCACCATCTGATTGCGGTGGGTGGAGAGGCGCGCGAATACGATTTGGCTGGTAATACGACCAGTATCGGTGAAAAGCGCTTTACCTACAATGACGCAAACCGCATAAGCTCTGTGAGGCGGGGGAGTGGTGTGCTGGAGGGCTATGTCTACAACCACCGCGGTGAACGCGTAATGCGTAGTCCGTCCGGTGGTGAGGCACAAATTACCTTGTATGACGAGGCAGGTCAGTGGCTGGGCGAATACTCGGCCACGGGCCAGCGACAGCAGCAGGCGATCTGGCTGGATAACTATCCTGTCGCGTTGATCAGTTTGCCAAGCAATGATGTGCCCGAGCTCGCCTACATTCAGCCGGATCATCTGGGCACGCCGCGCGTGGTAATCGACCCAGTGCGGGATGTTGCGATCTGGGAGTGGAGTAGCAAGAGCGAGGTGTTCGGCGATCAGGCGCCGGCCAATGATCCCGATGGGGATGGTGTGCCGTTCGAACTGGCGCTACGTTTCCCGGGGCAGCAGGCGACGGATGCAAGCGGGATGTTCTACAACTACCAGCGGGAGTATGACCCGGCGGTGGGGCGGTACTCTCAAAGCGATCCGATAGGACTGCGAGGTGGCATTAGTACCTATGGCTATGTTGGCGGAGACTCACTCAGTGTCATTGACCCCTCGGGGCTTAGGAACGTGCACAAGACAGTCGTCGCAATCGGAAACGCTATTAATGCTGGGCGCTTGTACGCATCCGGTACACTTCGGATCGCGGGAGGTCTTGGGATGGAAATGGCGATAGTCACTTCCGCGCCTGGATCCGCAAGTGTTGGGCTTGGAGTCTGGAACGTAGCGAGTGGTCAAAAGGCGTGGGCTCGCGCTGAGCAGCAATGGGCGGAGGCCGCCTGTGAGGACACTAGTAGATATTCCAGGGCGGACGTATTGAAAACGTACTCTGGTTTGCTGCCCTGGGGAACTGAGACGGATGATCCAGGTGAAGCTTACTGGATTGACGTGATGGAGGAGCGAGTGAGGGGAGCGGTCCAGAAGCCTGGCGAATTTTTGCAGGAAATTGGGACTATTGGGCTATGAAGATTGGATTGCTCCTTCGATATGCTGCCCTTATGATTCTCGTTTTTCTTGGTTGGTGGTTATATAGGTACATAAATCCGGTTCTGATAACGTTGATTGGCTTGGTCATTATCGGCGTAAGCACTGTATGGCTTATCGTAGCTCTTGCAAGGAGGCCAGCAGATGCGGTCAGAACGGCTAGATCTTGGTGGCGCATTATCTGGGATGGTTTCTGGGGGTTATGAACGATGCGGCGCCCGTTTAGAACATTCATTCTCGTGTTTCGCTGCAGCTGCAATCCTGGCGCATATCGCAATGCGTCGTGGGTTGCTTGACGGGCACCAGCGTGGAGTCAAAAAGAAGAAATCCAGGAAATGAGGGCTGATCCCAGCCGTTCTTCTTGGAGCAGGCGGTACAGCCCGTTACTGCGATGCCAGTTCGAGATACCGCGTATGCAGGGCTTCCACCTGTGCCTGCAGGTCTTCCGGGTGGCCATCATTGACCACCACGTCATCGGCCAGAGCCTGGCGCTGTGCGCGGCTGGCCTGGGCGGCAATCATCCGGTCCGCCAGTGCAGCATCGATGCCGTCGCGCTGCATCAACCGCGCGTGCTGCACGGCCTCGGGCGCATCAACCAGCAGGATGCGGTCCAGCCAAGGGTAGGCCTGGCGGCCGCCAACCTCGGTCAGCAAGGGAATGGCGGCCAGCGCATAGGGGCTGGCTGCCTGTTCGCACTGCTGCTGCATCAGGCGGCGAATTGCCGGGTGGGTGATTGCCTCAAGGGCCACCCGTTCGGCGGGGTCGGCGAACACATGGGCCCGCAGGCGGGCCCGGTCCAGGCTGCCATCGGGCAGCAGCATGGTGGCGCCGAAGCGCTCGGCGATCATGGCCAGCGCGGGGCTGCCGGCAGCGACCACCGCACGCGCGGCCAGATCCGCGTCGGCAACCACGATCCCCAGCGCCTCGAAGCGCCGGGTCACCTCGCTCTTGCCGGCGGCGATGCCGCCGGTCAGGCCGACCACGTAGCGGCTCATGACGGCAGCGTCAGCGCAGCCCGCTCATGACCAGATACTGGTTCACTACCGGCTCGCCCCACATGAAGTACACCCAGCCAGCCAACGCCAGATAGGGGCCGAAGGGGATCGGCGTGGCCTTGTCGCGGCCGCGGGTGTACAGCCAGATCGAGCCGATGATGGCGCCCAGCACGGACGACAGCAGGATGATGGGCAGGATGCCCTTCAGCCCGCACCAGGCGCCCAGTGCCGCGAGCAGCTTGGCATCGCCACCGCCCATGCCGTCGCGGTTGGTCACCAGCTTGTAAGCCTTGGCCACGACCCACAGCACGAGGAAGCCGGCAGCGGCACCGATCAGGGCGGGCTTGGCTGGCATGTACAGGTTGTCCATGCTCCCGACCAGGCCCAGCCACATCAATGGCAGGGTTATCTGGTCCGGCAGGTACTGCGTGCGCAGGTCGATGCCCGACAGGGCGATCAGGAAGCAGCTCAGCACGATGGCGCCGAAGCCCTGCCAGCCGAAGCCGAACTGCCAGACGCAGGCCAGCACCAACACTGCGGTCAGCGCCTCCACCAGTGGGTACTGGATGGAAATGGGCGCCTTGCAGTGGCGGCACTTGCCGCCCTGGATGATCCAGCTGAACAGCGGGATGTTTTCGTACCAGGACAGCTTGTGCTTGCAGTGCGGGCAGTGCGACGGCTCGACCACGATGCCGGGTGGAGGCGGGTCGTAGATGTCCGGCTGCTCCAGGACCTCACGCGCCTCGCGCTTCCACTCCCACATCATCCGCCTGGGCAGGCGCAGGATGACCACGTTGAGGAAACTGCCGATTAGCAGGCCCAGGGCGGCCGCGGCGGGGTAGCCGAGGCCGGGATGCTGGTCGAGAAATGCCATGTAAGGTTAGACCACGGAAGCAAGTTTGAAGATTGGGAGGTACATACCGATGACAAGGCCGCCCACGATCACGCCGATGAAGATCATGATCATCGGTTCCAGCAGGCTGCTCAGTGCGTCAACGGCATTGTTGACCTCCTGCTCATAATACTCGGCGACCTTGAACAGCATGGTGTCCAGCGCACCCGCCTCCTCGCCGATGCCGGTCATCTGGATGACCATGTGCGGGAACAGGTTCTGCTGCTTCATGGCCATGTTGACCGGGTAGCCGACGGAGACGTCGTCGCGCATGCGCAGCACGGCTTCCTCGTAGACCTTGTTGCCGGTGGCGCCGGCCACGATGCCCAGTGCCTCCACCAGCGGAACACCGGCCTTGAAGGTCACCGCCGTGGTACGGGCGAAGCGGGCGATCGCGCTGTTGTTCATGATCTGCCCGATCACCGGCACCTTCAGCACCAGCCGATCCAGCGTGTGCTGCATTCTGGGAGAGCGCTTGTAGGCCATCACGAACCCCACGATGGTGCCGATCACCACGAGCAGGATCAGCCACCACCAGGAAACCATGAACCGGGACATGTTCACGATGAACTGGGTGAAGGCGGGCAGGTCTGCGCCGAAGCCGCGGAACACGTCCTCGAACTGGGGTACGACCCAGATCAGCAGTACGGAGCTGACCGCCAGTGCCACGGCGATGACCATGGCCGGATAGAACAGCGCCTTCTTGATCTTGCCCTTCAGGGCCTCGATGTTTTCCTTGTAGTTGGCGACGGTGTCCAGCACCGTTTCCAGCACGCCGGCGCCTTCACCGGCCCTGACAAGGTTGCGGTAGAGCTCGTCGAACTGCACCGGATGCTTGCTGATGGCTTCGTAGAGCGAGGAGCCGCCCTCGATATCCGTGCGGATGCCATCCACCATCTTCTTCATGCGCGGGTTCTTGTGGCCGCCGCCGATGATCTCCAGCGCCGACACGATCGGCACGCCGGACTTCATCATGGTGGCCATCTGCCGGCTGAAGAACGCGATGTCCTTCGGGCTGACCGCCTTGCCGGCGGCGCCGAACATCGGCTTGGGCTTGACCTTCACCTGTCCGGGGTTGATGCCCTGGCGGCGCAGTTCGGCCCGCAGCAGATTGGCGTTCTTCGCCAGCTGCTCCCCTTTCATCTTCACGCCACGCTTGTCGGTCCCCTCCCAGACAAACGGCTGAAGTTCCATGGTGCTACGCGCCACGGGCTCTTTCTTTATCGCACTGCGACTGACAGACATGTTGGCTCCCCAAGGCCCGCCATCCCCAGGCGGGCATCATTGGCTCCGATGTTAGCCGGTTCATGGCCTTCTGGGCAGGCTGTGCGGGGGGCAAATTGCGGAATCGTGCCGGGTTCCGGCCAAAGGTGACGCATTGCGTCACATTGGCTGATTCGTCGCATTTCCTGGTCGGGGGGCTTCACATACAACAATTTGCTGCCATTATTGGCGCCGGGGAATCCAGGGGGGGGCGTGCCGGGGTTGGCACGCAACCTGCGTTGATCCACCCGCAGGGCGCAGGAACCGCTCAGCCGGCCCGGAGCCGGACCGTTCAGGCGCACTGAACTCAACCACCACCAATCTTGGGGATGTACACAATGAAGAACCAGAAGGGCTTCACCCTCATCGAACTGATGATCGTCGTCGCGATCATCGCGATCCTGGCCGCCATCGCTCTGCCGGCTTACCAGGACTATGTCGCTCGCTCGCAGGTCTCCGAAGCGATGACCCTCAGCTCGGGCGCCAAGACCGCAGTTACCGAGTACTACGCTGACAAGGGTTCTTTCCCGACCACCAACGCTCTGGCAGGCCTCGCTCCGGCTGCTTCGATCAATGGCAAGTACGTCGCCAGCGTGACCGTCGGTACTGCTGGTGCCATCACCGCGAAGATGAAGGGCACGGGTTCGGTGAGTTCCAAGGTCGCGACCAAAGACTTCGTGCTGGTCCCGACTGATGCCGGCGGCTCGATCACCTGGGACTGCAAGACTGCTGCTACCACCATCGACGCCAAGTACCGCCCGTCTTCCTGCCGCTAATTGCGCAGAGGACATTGCTGTACTGGGAAAGGGCCGCTTGCGGCCCTTTCTCTTATCTGGAAGGGGAGTTCCATCCGATGCAAAGTGTGCCTGCCCAGCGGATTCTGCGCTTCGGAGCGTTGCTGCTGCTGTTGCTTGTGGGAATGGTTGTCTATTGGAATGGCCTGAAAGGCGGTTTCATCTTCGATGATTTTCCCAATCTTGTAGACGATGAGGACTGGCGACTTGCTTCATTGGACGCCGGGTCCCTCAAGATGGCCATGACCGAAGGAATCACGGGGAATGCGGGCCGTCCGCTTGCGCTCCTCAGCTTCGGTCTCAACTACTATTTCACCGGTCTGGCAACGTGGCCCATGAAGGCCACGGGCCTGGCCGTGCACCTGCTGAACTCGCTGCTGGTGTTCGCGTTCGCGTCAGCGTTGATGCGGCGGGTACTGTCCGCTCCGGTGGCGAAGGTACGCCTGATGGCGCTCGCCGTGGCGCTGGCGTGGATGGTGCATCCGCTGCAGGCGTCAACTGTGCTTTACGTCGTGCAGCGCATGGAGCTGGGGGCGGCGACAGGCGTGCTCATCGCACTGATCTGCTACCTCCATGCACGCAGCAGCACGCCGCGTTCAAGAAACGCAGTCCTGTGGTGGTGCGGTGTCGTGCTGGGCACCGTGCTGGGGCTGGGCTTCAAGGAAACCGCGATTCTCATTCCTGCCTACGCGCTGGTGCTGGAGGTATTCGTCCTCGGCTTCCGAAACGCGGATGGAACGCGCGCGCGTGCGCTGATCGCCCTTTATGCAGTGGGCACTCTGGCAGCCGCGACGTCGTTCTTCGCCTTTGTCCTTCCCGCAAAGTTGGCGCCGGAGAGTTATGCGACGCGCGACTTCAGTCTGGCGGGTCGACTCCTCTCGCAACCAGGCGTCCTGCTCGGTTACCTTCAGCAGATCGTCCTGCCTTGGCCGGAGTCGCTGAAGTTCTACTATGACAACGCAATTGTGCCGACCTCCTGGCTGGCACCTGCTTTCATGGTGCCGATGCTGTTGCTGGTGGTATTGGCGGCTTTCGGCTGGGCCGTGCGGAAGCGCTGGCCGCTGACCGCGCTGGGTATCGCCTGGTTCTTTGTGAGCCATGTACTGACCAGCAATGTCGTGCCCCTGGAGTTGGCCTTCGAGCACCGCAACTATCTGGCGCTTGCTGGTATTGCCCTGGCATGGGTGCAGCCCCTGCGTGCGCTGATGGCGCGATGCACGCGCGGCGTCGCAGTGACGGTTGTGTCGGTGCTGCTGGTCTTCGTGGCTGGGATGGGATGGGTGCAGGTCCAGACCTGGGCTGACCCGACGCGCTTGGCGCTGACGTTGTCCAACCGGAATCCCGATTCTTCACGGGCGGGCTATGAACTCGGGCGCGCCTTGCTGGCATCCAATCCGGACGACCCTGCATCTCCTGCCTGGGGATTGGCGGAGAAGGAATTCGAGCATGCCGCAGCGCTCCCTGGGGGATCTCCACTGCCTGAGCAGGCGCTGATCATCCTCCACTCGTATCAAGGGCGCACGCAGTCGCCCCATGTATGGGCGTCGCTTGAACGCAAGATATCCCGGCGGGCGCTGGGGCCGCAGGAGTTGGGTGCACTCGAGGCAGTGGTCGCCTGTCGTGTGCAAGGGGGCTGTCGCCCCGTGGATGAGCGGGTGCTGCTGGACCTGCTGACGGCAGCCACGGTCGCAAATCCCAATTCGTCGCGGGTCAGGCTCGTCTTTGCCAACTATGCGTTCAACGCAATGAAGGACTACCCGCTGGCCATGGAGCTCCTGCGGGAGGCGGTCCGTATTTCCCCCGGCGACACGGGCGCGCAGCTATGGCTGCTGCGGATGGGGTTGGCATCCAACTTGCTTGGCTTGGAGGAAGGCCGCAAGGGGATGGGGATCCTCACGGCGGCCAATAGTCGCCATGCGTATGATCCGGACATCAAGCACCTGGAGCATTGGCTGGCGGAGCAGCAGCAGACAAAGGCAAAAGGGGACTAGAACATGAAGCAGCGCGGCTTTACCTTGATCGAACTGATGATCGTCGTTGCGATCATTGCCATCCTGGCGGCCATCGCGACGCCGGCGTACCTCGACTACGTGGCTCGTGGCCAGGTCGCAGAAGGTCTTTCCTTGTCATCGAGCGCCAAAGAAGCGATCGCAACCTACTACTCTGACCACGGCCAGTTCCCGGCAGACAATCTGGCCGCAGGGATGGCAGCACCGGCATCCCTGCGGGGCAAATACGTGCGCTCGGTCACAGTGGACAGTACCGGTTCGATTTCGGTCGTGTTTGCGTCTTCGGCCAGCTCAAAGATCGCAGGTCAAAGTCTGGTCCTGACCGCGCACGATACGAATGGCGCGGTGAACTGGTCCTGCAGTGGACTGGATGGCCGCTACGTTCCGTCGTCCTGCCGCTAACTTCCGTTTCGGCGGGTCCACCGGTGCTGCTTGTTTGATGCAAGTCCTCTCTAGATTGGTCAGGTACTGGGAAAGGAGCGGCTCATGATGGCGGGACGCTTCGTGAGTTCGACGCTGAAAACAACAGTGGTGCTCGGCTGCAGAGTTCTCATCCAGGCGGCATCGCTGGTGTTGCTGGCGCGGATGCTCGGTGCAGACCAGTTTGGAATGTTTGCAGGGTCGGCTGCGATAGGTGCGATTGCAATCGGATTCGCAACACTGGGTACCCACCTCACTCTGCTGCGCGATTTGTCCCGCGATGAAGCGGCTGGCCAGTTGCAGAAGACGGTATGCACTACGCTTGTCGGCAGTGCGGTGATGGCATGTGTGTTTGTTGGCGTAGCTCTGCTTTTGATATCTCCCCCTGTGGAAGTGATCATCGCCATAGGCCTTGCTGACGTCATTGTTCAGCCACTTCTGCAGGTGCTGTCGGTGCCCCATCACGCACGGGGGCGAGCTGCGCTCTCCCAGGTGCTGATGATTCTGCCGATGCTGCTCCGCGCGATATGGGTCGCTGTTCTAAGTGTCTGGGGCAGTGGCGCAGAGCTGCACTGGTTCCTGGTGGGGTACGTGGCGTCTTCTCTCGTTGCCTTGTTGGTTGCAGTTCTCGCGTTGCCATCGCTTGAAAAGCAGCCGTGGCGGTGGGGTCTCATACCGCGAAGCAAGCTGGGGGAAAACAGTGGTTATGCTCTCCTTTCGGCAACGGCGATTGCGCCAGGGGAAATCGACAAGGCGCTTGCTGCTCGCTTCATGGATCCTGCCGATGCAGGAATCTACTCAGCCACAACACGGGTTGCTGCTGCAGCTGTAATGCCAGTCACGGCGCTGATGTTGGCGTTGATACCGTACCTGTATCGAGGCGATGCGGCCATCCGAGGGAATCGGCTGGTCGTGGTTGCCCTGGTGGCAGGGTACGGTGCGCTCGCTGGCGTGGTACTCAGTATTGCGGGTCCGGCACTTGAGGTCTTGTTTGGCCCGACCTTCGCCGGCCTGATGGCGGGACTCTCGATCTTCGCCTGGGTTCTTCCCGCGATGTGCCTGCGCGTAGTTGCATCCAATTTATTGATGACGCAGGATCAGCCCTGGATGCGTGCTGGCGTGGAGTTGGCGGGGATCGGGTTGCTCGTAGTAGCCGCTGCCGTCCTGAGTCAGCTGAAAATTGCCAATGCCATGTATCTGGCGACTGCAGCGTGCGAATACTCTATGGCGATTGCTGGATGGCTCATGGTGCTTCGCCGTCAACGTGTCAAGCCCGTGGCGGCGTAAGAGGCCGGATCCTGCGGCGTACAATATCGGAGCATGCCAGCGCCATTCCGACGAGTGGGGAGGCGGAGTTCAGTTTCAATGAACGCCACATTGCTCGGACGGGCAGGATGAAGATGCGGCAAGCAAAGGCGAGTGCCTTCAATAGTGGCTGGTCTTCGTACAGGCGTGCGGCAAGGAGGAGATGTGCGCGATTGATATGGTACTCATAGAAGACTGAGCCCTTGACCGAACTGCCCGAGCCTTCGTGCCTGATGGGCTCTCCAGTAGTGACGGCGGTAGCGTGCCGCAGCTGAAGTACACGATGAGAAAGCAGCACGTCCTCGCCAAAGAAAAAGAAGGAAGGATCAAAGAGCGGCGTTTGCACAAAGTCCCCGTGCACCATCAGGCATGCGCCGGTAAGGTAGGTGCGTGAGAATGGGATGGGACGTCGGGTGATTAGGCCCAGCAAGCCATGATAGAAGCAGGCTGGCGACTTGAGAGAACCGCCTTCCATGATCATCGGAGCGGCCAGGACGGCTCCCTGGTGCAAAGCTTCTTCCAGCGAGTTGATGGCCTCCCCGGAAATGACTGCATCCGAATTGAGCAGGAGTACGTTTTCCTGGCAAGGACGCGCGGTTTCGGCCAGGGCGAGGTTCACGCCGCCAGCAAAACCAAGATTGATGCCGGGCTCAAGATAGCTCACGACGCCGGCCTCTTCACGAGTGAGCACTTCTTTCAGCTCACAAAGTGAAGCGCCTTCATCGGCTGAGTTGTCAACAATGGTGACGCGCTCGACACCCGCGGCGCTCAATGATGCGATACAGCGATGGGTCCGGGCCGCGTTTCGGAAGTGGAGAACGATGGCGATTGTCGGGTTCATGCTCGTCGCGCGATCATGTTCGCCTCTTTGCTGAGCCGCGGCTGCGCGAAGGTGGTAAAGTCCGCCGCCTTATGTTCCCAGATGCAGCAGTCTTTCATGCCTGCCCATCCAAAAGTGTGCGGTACGCTTCTATGTGCTCTGCTACGCAGCGGTCGATGTCAAAGTGATCGCGTGCAGTCGACATGGCTGCCTGGCTTATGCGTCTACTCATTGCCTGGTCAGTGCAGAGGTTGCGAATCGCTGCTGCAAAACCGGAGACATCATTCGGCTCGCAGAGCAGTCCGTTCTGCCCATGGGTAATGATTTCAGTAAGGGACGTGCCTCGCGTCGCAACAACGGGCGTACCGCAGGCCATTGCTTCCACCGCCGCAAGGCCGAACCCTTCAAGCCTGCTGGGCATCAGCAGCACATCTGCATGCCTCAGCTCGTCGACCAGTGTCGCCTGATCAATGTGGCCAAGCGCATGGGTGTTGCCCTTCAGTCCCCATTTCGCAGCAGTATCGCGGTGTTGTGTATGCCGCAGCTGATAGTCGGGGCCAAGCGCGGTCATGATTGGAGCCAGCAGGTCGGACCCCTTTCTATACGACCAGGTCCCGACGACCAGGACGCGATGCGGTAGCCGGACAGACGGTGTCGCATCGCCCGGACTGAAGACCCTTGCGTCGATGCCATTGTAGATTGTCTGGAGATTGTCGATGCCCAGGTGCCGGGTTGTGCTTCTGGACGTGTAGTCGCTGACCGCAAGGCGCAGACGGGCGACGCGCAGATTGGCCTGCTCGACAGATCGTATCCAATATCGGTGATACAACGCCCTGGCCAGGCCCTTGTCTGCACGCAGGGCCGGATCGTGGACGCAGTGATGTACTGTGCTGACGACAGGAATCGAGGTGGGCAGGAACCGCTGGGGCAACCAGCTGTTCACATGAGCAATGTTTGCCCAGGCGGGAGCCACGGGCCGCTTCACCAGCCAGGGCAGGAACTCCCCGTAGTGAGGAATCCAGCTGATTTCTGCCCGGAAACCACGTTCGACCAAAGCCCCGCACAGGACCTTCGTAAACGTGTCACTACCCGTGCCGGTCCGGATGGCGGGAAACCACACAGATGGTTGGTATTGCGGTCCCATCATCAATGATCCCCGCCCATGGAGGGCCATGGGCCACGCGAAACCAGTTCGGAGGGCATGAGCGATTGGGGGCGTTGGCGAGCGCCTGCAGTCGAAATCGTTTGCGGCATGGAGGGCGTACCTTAGAAGTCCAGGCCTGCGAGCTGTGCCAATTTGCGCGCATAGGCATGTGAAACAGCTTGATGGTCAAAGCGCGCAACCAGTGATGGCCTCAGCTCGCGGGCCCATTCGCTGGCTTTGGAAGGAGCACTCAGCACGCGCATGATCTGTTCCGCGAGGGAATGCGCATCTGCGGGATCGGCTATATAGGGTGGCCATTGCCCATCCTGAAGCTCGAGAATCGCGGGCAGGCGCGTGGTGATGACGGGGCAGCCGCAGCCGATCGCCTCGACCATGACCAATCCCAGTCCCTCCTGATCCCCGTTGCCGGCTTCGATGAAGGGCGCGACCAGCGCGGTACACCTTCGATAAAGCCCAGGCAGCGTGGCCTGGTCCTGTGCGCCAATGAACGTGATCACCGATGCCAAGCCGAGTCTTCCTGCCTCCTCTTCGCAGCCGTCCTGCTCGGGACCAAATCCCGCGATGGTCAGGTGTACATCCGGATGCTGTTGTCGGACCGTCGCAAGCGCTTGGATGAGGTAGATCAGGCCCTTCTTTTCCACGATCCTGCCGACAAACAGCAGTTCGTTGGGCGAGCGCGCAATCGAGTCATCTGGCGTGAAGCGGGCTGTCAGATCGATCCCCATCGGCCGGACCTCGATACTGGAAGCCTCAGGGCCAAGCTCGGCCAGGCGTGGACGCATTGCGGCGCTGACTACGGTCCAGCCTGCGGTGCGGCGAAGTGCCCAACGTTTCAAGCGGGTGGCGGTTCTACCCTTTAGTGTAAAAAGATCGGCGCCGTGCGACGTTACCAGTATCGGGGTCTTGAGTCTGAGCAGGCGCGAGCACACCGCAGCGATCCATGCCTGGGGAATGATCCAGTGGGCGTGGAGTGCGGCGGGGCGAAGCCTGCATGACAGATACGCCGTATAAATCAACTGTGAAAGCATGAAGCCCGGCAGCAGCAGATGCATCCACGGATGATGTTTCAGGTTGCTGGAAATGCCGCCGAAGTTCACCAGCCGCTCAAGGTAACTCGGTGCGTAGCGATACCGCACCACGTTCACCCCTTCAAGATTTTCGACGTGCTTGGCCCCTGGCGCATGGGGACACAGCACGGTAATGCGAAACCACGGAAGCATGCCGCGGTTGAGTGTATGCACGAAGCCTGGTTCGTGGTCGCCTGCCCAGCGGGGGTACGTTGAAGCCAGCACCAATAGATGTGGCTTGGCGCCGGGCCGTGGGACTTGCCGCATGGCGATCAGTCCCTGCTGCGCGTGGCGAGATAGGTCAAGCCGGTGATCTGCTCGGAAACCAGCCCTATCAGGAAAATGATCACCGATGCACTGAACAGCAGCGTGCTCATGTTGGTGAAGCGGTGCATGGTCGCGAAGGTATAGCCGTAGTAGCCCAGGCCCACCAGGAAGAACGCCACTGCCACCGGCGCGAACAGCTTCAGCGGCGAGTACAGGGTGGCGATCTTGAAGATGATCAGGAGGAAGCGGATGCCGTCCTTGATGGGACGGATGTGGCTGCCGTTGCCCACCCGCTTGGCCACCGGGATCGGCACGTAGGCCACCGGGTATGCGCTGCGGAAGAAGGCCATGGTGCTGGTGGTGGGATAGCTGAACCCGTTCGGCAGCAGGTGCAGGAACTCGCGGAAGCGTCCTGCGCGCACCGCACGGAACCCCGAGGTCAGGTCCTTCACTTCGAACCCGGTCATGTGGCTGGCCAGCCAGTTGTAGAACCGGTTGGCGAGGCCGCGGTGGACGTTTGCCTGGCCGCTGCTGTCACGGGCACCCACGACCATGTCATAGCCTTCAGCCAGCTTGTCCAGCAGGGCCTGGATGTGGGCCGGATGATGCTGCCCGTCGGCATCCATGAACACCAGGATCTCGCCGGTGGCCTCGCGAGCACCGCGCTTGATCGATGCGCCGTTGCCCATCGAGTAGGGGCTGGAAAGCACCTTGACGCCGTGTTCGCGGGCGATGGCCGCGGTGGCGTCGGTGGAGCCATCATCAACAACGATGATCTCCGCGTGAGGGTAGTGCTGGCGAAGTGCCGGAAGCGTGCGCTGGAGCCCCTCGGCTTCGTTCTTTGCCGGCAGGATGATACTGAGCTGGTTCAAGGTGTTTCCCCGTTTTTCCCCGCCGTAATGTTACTCCGCCGCGATGCCTGAATGGGGTGCTGGCCGTTCCAGTCCGCAGGCCCCGAAAGGGGGATGTTCACCGCTGCTGTGTTGGCCGGGCACCGGGAGAGCTATCATCACCCGGGGAGTCAGGATTGTGCCTGCCAGGCTGGACGCAGGAGGGCGGTCAGTGGCCGTGGCATGTCCTGGGACCCCGTGACGTGGCCTCGTGCACGAGCCACGGCATTGCCCGCCCCACGAGCCAAGGATTTCAATGAACGCCGTAACCACCGCCAATCTCGTCGGCATCACCGGCCTGGCGCGCCGCCTGGTCCAGGATGGCGCGCTGGATGAAGCTGCTGCCCGCGATGCGATGGCCAAGGCTACCGCCGCACGCCTGCCCCTCCCGACCTGGTTCGCGCAGAACAAGGTCGTGGGCGCCGCGCAGCTGGCCGCCGCCAATTCGGTCGAATTCGGCATGCCGCTCTTCGATGTGTCCACGTTCGACAGCAGCCAGAACGCCATTGCGCTGGTCAGCGAGGAGCTGCTGCGCAAGCACAACGTACTGCCGCTGTTCAAACGCGGTGGCCGCCTGTTCGTCGGCACCAGCAACCCGACCCATTCGCTGGATGAGATCAAGTTCCACACCAACCTGGTGGTCGAGCCGATCCTCATCGACGAGGACCAGATCCGCCGCACGCTGGAGCAGTGGCAGGCCAAGCATGACACCATGTCCGACGCGCTCGGTGGCGATGACGAGGGCATGGCCAACCTCGACGTCAGCGGTGGCGACGAGGATCTCGCTGGCAGCAGCGACAGTGGCATCGACGCCAAGGGCGACGACACCCCGGTGGTCAAGTTCGTCAACAAGGTGCTGGTCGATGCGATCCGCAAGGGCGCTTCGGACATCCACTTCGAACCCTATGAAGACGACTACCGCGTGCGCCTGCGCATCGACGGCCTGCTGAAGATGGTCGCGCGCGCGCCGGTGAAGTTGAACCAGCGCATCGCCGCGCGCCTGAAGGTGATGGCGCAGCTGGACATCGCCGAGAAGCGCGTGCCGCAGGACGGACGCATCAAGCTGAACCTGTCCAAGACCAAGCAGATCGACTTCCGCGTGAGCACGCTGCCGACCCTGTTCGGCGAAAAGGTGGTGCTGCGTATCCTGGATGGCAGCGCGGCCAAGCTGGGCATCGACAAGCTGGGTTACGAGCCGGAGCAGCAGAAGCTGTTCCTGGAGGCGATCCACAAGCCCTACGGCATGGTCCTGGTAACCGGCCCGACCGGTTCGGGCAAGACGGTGTCGCTGTATACCGCGCTGGGCATCCTCAACGACGAGACCCGCAACATCTCCACCGCCGAAGATCCGGTGGAAATCCGCCTGCCCGGCGTCAACCAGGTGCAGCAGAACAACAAGCGCGGCATGACCTTCGCCGCCGCGCTGCGCTCGTTCCTGCGACAGGATCCGGACATCATCATGGTCGGCGAAATCCGCGACCTGGAAACGGCCGAGATCGCGATCAAGGCCGCGCAGACCGGCCACATGGTGCTGTCCACCCTGCATACCAACGATGCGCCGCAGACCATCGCGCGCCTGATGAACATGGGCATCGCGCCGTACAACATCACCAGTTCGGTCACCCTGGTGATCGCCCAGCGCCTGGCGCGCCGCCTGTGCAGCAACTGCAAGCGTCCGTCCACCCTGCCGGCGCACGCGCTGCTGGCCGAGGGCTTCACCCAGGAGCAGCTGGATGCGGGCATCGAACTGTACGAAGCGGTGGGCTGCGATGAGTGCACCGAGGGCTACAAGGGCCGTACCGGTATCTACCAGGTGATGCCGATGACCGATGAGATCTCGACGATCATCCTGGCCGGTGGCAATGCCTTGCAGATCGCAGAGGCAGCGCAGGCGATCAAGGTGAACGACCTGCGCCAGTCGGCGCTGAAGAAGGCCGCAGCGGGCGTGACCAGCCTGGCCGAGATCAACCGCGTCACCAAGGATTGATGCGGTTGTAGCCGAAGCAGCCGAGCGTGGGCTCGGCTCTACAGTAGATCCACGCCATGCGTGGATGACACCATGCGTGAAGTTGCCGGCCAGCGGCCGGCACTACCGGGGGATGGCCCGCCTTACTCCATCCCCAGCTTCTTCAGCTTGTAGCGCAGCGCCCGGAAGGTGATGCCGAGCTGCGCGGCGGTGCGCGTCTTGTTCCAGCGGTTCTCTTCCAGCGCACGCTGGATGGCGCTGCGCTCGAGCTGCTCGATGTAGGAGGGCAGGGCGGCACTGCCAGGCTGCAGGTCGACCACGGCCTCGGGCGCGGCAGGGCCTCCGGCGGCGCGCGGGGCGTGCTGCGGCAGGCGCAGGTCATCGGCACCGATACGGTCTTCCTCGGCCAGGGCCAGGGCGCGCTCGAGGATGTTCTCCAGTTCGCGCACATTGCCCGGGAAGCCGTAGTGGGACAGGGCGTCCAGCGCCGAGGGCGCCAGCAGCGGAGTGGCACGGCCGTGGCTGCGGGCCAGCCGGGCCAGGATCGAACCGGCCAGATCCGGCAGGTCCTGGCGGCGCTCGCGCAGCGGCGGCACCTTCAGTTCGATGACGTTGATGCGGTAGTAGAGGTCATGGCGGAAGCGCCCGTCCTCGACCAGTTCGGCCAGGTCCTTGTGGGTGGCCGAAAGAATGCGCACGTCCACCGGTTCCTCGTTGGCCGCACCCAGTGCACGCACCGATTTTTCCTGGATGGCGCGCAGCAGCTTGACCTGCATCTGCAGGGGCAGCTCGGCCACTTCATCCAGGAACAGGGTGCCGCCGTGTGCCGCCTGGAACAGGCCGGGCTTGTCGGCGTGGGCACCGGTGAAGCTGCCCTTGCGGTGGCCGAAGAACTCGCTTTCCATCAGCTCGGTGGGGATGGCGCCGCAGTTGACCGGAATGAAAGGGCCCGAGGCGCGTGCGCCCTGCGCATGGATGGTGCGCGCGACCAGCTCCTTGCCCACCCCGGATTCGCCCAGGATGTAGACCGGCGCCTGGCTGCGGGCAACCTTGCCGATGGTGGTGCGCAGCACGTCCATCGCCGGCGAACTGCCGAGCAGGCGCGCGGCCTGTTCGGTGGCCGCCGCCGCGGCCGGCCGCTCGCTGTTGTTGAGTTCCAGGGCGTGCTTGACCAGGCCTCGCAGGACGCTGATGTCCACCGGCTTGCTGACGAAGTCGAAGGCGCCGGCTTTCAGCGCTTCCACGGCCAGGTCCATGCTGCCGAAGGCGGTGATCATCGCCACCGGCGTGCGTGGGTAGTGGTGGGCGATCTCGCTCACCAGTTCGATGCCGTTGCCGTCGGGCAGCCGCATGTCGGTGATGCACAGGTCGTAGGGGTTGCTGGCCAGCAGTTCGCGGGCTTCGGCGAGGTTGGCGGCGGTGCTGATGCGCAGGCCCATGCGGCCAAGGGTCAGCACCAGCAGTTCGCGGATGTCGCGTTCATCGTCGACGACGAGGGCGCTGCGGGTTTCGTTCATGGGCAGGGAAGATAAACGACGGGTGCTGGAAGCGACAAATGTTTGACGCGGCGGATCACTGCGGAATCAATGCATGCGGGCCGGGCAGGACCAGGCGGAAACAGGAACCACCCGCCGGCACGGGGATGTAGTCCAGCCGTGCCTGGTTGGCGCGGCACAGCTCGCGGGCGATGTACAGGCCCAGGCCGGTGCCGTGTTCGGAGGTGGTGAAGAACGGGCGGAACAGCTGCGCGGCCACGGCCTCGGGAATGCCGGGACCACGGTCCATCACATCGATCACCGCGCTGCGTTCGTGCTGGGCCACGCGCAGGCGCACGCGCGCCGGCTGCTCGCCCACGCGGCCGTACTTCAGCGCGTTGTGCACCAGCACGGTCAGCACCTGGTACAGGTGGCGGGTATCGACCAGGGCCGGGACCGAGGTGTCGTTGATGATCGGCTCGATGCTGTCCGTTTCCAGGGTCTGGCCCTGCTTGTACTCCAGCACGAAGCGGCGCACGAAGGCGGCCAGGTCGACGTTCTCGGGGGTGGCGCGCTCGCGCCGGGCCAGGCCCAGCACGCTTTCCACGATGCCGTTGGTGCGCTGGCACTGCTGGTGGATGATCTGCAGCAGGCGGCGGTCGCTTTCATTGAAACCGGTGCCTTCCTCCAGCAGCTGCACGGCGTAGTTGATGGCTGCCAGCGGGTTGCGGATCTCGTGCGCCAGGCTGGCCGAGAAACGGCCCATCGCCGAAAGGGTGAGCGATTCGGCGCGGCGCGAGACCACGCTGGAGTCGTCCAGGAAGACCAGGGCCAGCTCGCTGCCGGCCAGCAGGCGGGCAAAGCGCGGCTGCACCTCGGGCTGGTCCGGGTTGAGCTGCAGCGGCAGTTCGTCCTGGGTCCAGCCGTTGCGCCAGCGGTTCAGGCGCCGGGCGAGTTCGGGCGCGATGCTGGCCAGGTCCAGCTGGCCGGTCTCGCCCACGCCGTCGTTGTCACCCAGCAGCAGGGAGGCGGCCTCATTGGCCAGGGTGATCCGGTTGTCGCCATCGACGACGATCACCCCGGTGCGCATGCGGCGGATGATCAGCTCGTTGATCTGGAACAGGTTGGCCACTTCATCGCCGCGCTGGTTGGCCAGCTGCTGGTTGCGGCGGGCGCGGCTGCCCACCTGGTAACTGATGAAGGCCAGGGCCAGGTAGCTGGTGGCGAACATGGCCAGTTCGGCCAGGGTACGGGTGGGGTCGCCGCCCTCCACCACCTTCCACAGGTACTCGGCGGCGGTGGCGGCGCTGGCGGCCAGGGCCAGCGCCAGGCCCCAGCTGAGGGGCAGCAGGGTGGCCGCCGCGGCGATGTTGAACAGCAGCGACATGGAGATGCCGGCGCTGGCACCGGGCAGGGCGTGGGCCAGCAGGCTGGCCGCGACGATGTCCAGCAGCACGCCGGTGACCACGATCGGCAGCAGCCAACGCTCGCTGCGGCCGACCAGCAGGAGCAGCAGGGACAGGACCAGGTAGGTGGCCCCGACCAGGTAGGCCAGGCGGGGGTGGTGCGCTTCGCCGACGAGCATGGACAGCGGGCTGTACAGCAGCGCGGCGATGACCGAAGCGATCAGCACGCGGTACAGCGCGAAGAAGTACAGCTCGCGCCGGGGAATCGATTCGATGCGGTCGATCAATGAAGCGCTGGGTGACACGCCGGAACTCCCCTTCTGGCTGCCTGGATCTGGTTGTGACGGCGTTGGTGCTGCAGCGTACCCGACGTTCCCCCGATCGTCGGACCCGCGGCGGGGTAGAGTCGAGCTTGCTCGACTGTCGTTCTCTGTAGAGTCGAGCTTGCTCGACTGCTCCAAGCATCAGTCGAGCAAGCTCGACTCTACGGCCCAAGTATAGGCCGGTGGAAGCGGTTTCCTGCGCAATCGGCCCACACCGGGCCCGGGCGGGCCGCCCCCGGGGCGGCGCAACTGCCTGAATGAACGTGGAAATCTGGCCGGGTCTGGCCGTTCGTCCCGGGTTCTTTGCGCCCCGGCGCTGGCTCGGCCACAATAGTGGGCCCGCCGCGGTCCATGCCGGCGCCCCGCCGGGGCCCCTGAGGAATTGCGTGCGGTCGTTCCTATTCCCACGGTGACGCATGAATTTCCACGAATACCAGTCAAAACAGCTGCTTGCCGAGTACGGCATCCCGGTCCCGGCCGGCAAGGTCGCGGCGACCCCGGACGAAGCAGTCGAAGCTGCCAACTCCCTGGGCCAGGGCCCCTGGATGGTCAAGGCGCAGATCCACGCTGGCGGCCGCGGCAAGGCTGGCGGCGTCAAGTTCTGCAAGACCACTGACGACGTGAAGGCCGCTGCGGCCAAGATGCTCGGCACCAAGATGGCCACCTACCAGACCGCAGGCGTCGAACTGCCGGTCAACCTGGTGCTGGTGACCACCGCCGGCGAGATCGTCAAGGAACTGTACCTGTCGGTGCTGGTTGACCGTGGCACCAAGACCATCACCTACATCGCCTCTTCGGAAGGCGGCGTGGAGATCGAGCAGGTCGCCGCTGAAACCCCGGAGCTGATCCACTCGCTGAACGTCGACTTCGTCGAAGGCGTGCAGGGTTACCACGGCCGTGATTTCGGCTTCAAGCTGGGCCTGACCGCCAAGCAGGCCGGCCAGTTCGCCAGCATCATGGTGAACCTGTACCGCCTGTTCAACGAAAAGGACCTGGCCCTGGTTGAAATCAACCCGCTGGCCATCCTGGACGACGGCAACCTGTACGCGCTGGACGGCAAGTTCGACAGCGACGACAACGCCGCGTTCCGCCAGAAGGCCCTGGTCGCCATGCGCGACAAGACCCAGGAAGATCCGACTGAAGTGATCGCTTCGGAACTGGACATCAACTACGTCACCATGGACGGCAACATCGGCTGCATGGTGAACGGCGCCGGCCTGGCCATGGCCACCATGGACGTCATCAAGCTCAACGGCGGCGAGCCGGCGAACTTCCTGGACGTGGGCGGCGGTGCGAACAAGCAGCGCGTCATCGAAGCCTTCAAGCTGATCCTGTCCTCGGACAAGGTCGAAGGCATCTTCGTCAACATCTTCGGCGGCATCGTCCGCTGCGACATGATTGCCGAAGGCATCATTGCCGCCGTGAAGGAAGTGGGCGTCAAGGTTCCGGTCGTGGTGCGCCTGGAAGGCACCAACGTGGAAGAAGGCAAGCAGCTGCTGCGTGACAGCGGCATGGCCATCATCCCGGCTGACAACATCAACGATGGCGCCAAGAAGATCGTTGAAGCTGTCAAGAACGCCGCCTGATACCGACACCAAGGAATTCCAATGTCTGTTTTGATCAACAAGAACACCAAGGTGATCGTGCAGGGCTTCACCGGCCAGCAGGGCACCTTCCACGCCACTCAGATGATCGAGTACGGCACCCAGGTCGTCGGCGGCGTGACCCCGGGCAAGGGTGGCACCACCCATATCGACCTGCCGGTCTTCAACACCGTTGCCGACGCCGTGCAGAGCACCGGCGCCAACGCTTCGGTCATCTACGTGCCGCCGCCGTACGCGGCTGATGCGATCCTGGAAGCCGCTGCTGCCGGCATCTCGGTCATCGTCTGCATCACCGAAGGCATCCCGGTGCTGGACATGCTGCGCGTCAAGAACGTGCTGACCCGTGCCCACCCGGACACCGTGCTGATCGGGCCGAACTGCCCGGGCGTCATCACCCCGGGTGAGTGCAAGATCGGCATCATGCCGGGCCACATCCACAAGCCGGGCAAGATCGGCATCGTGTCGCGGTCGGGCACCCTGACCTATGAAGCGGTCAAGCAGACCACCGAAGTCGGCCTGGGCCAGTCCACCTGCATCGGCATCGGTGGTGACCCGATCAACGGCCTGAACTTCGTCGACTGCCTGAAGCTGTTCAACGAAGACCCGCAGACCGAAGGCATCATCATGGTCGGCGAAATCGGCGGCGACGCTGAAGAAGCCGGTGCCGAGTACATCAAGAACCACGTGAAGAAGCCGGTCGTCGGTTTCATCGCCGGTGCGTCGGCTCCGGCCGGCAAGCGCATGGGCCACGCCGGTGCGATCGCCTCGGGCGGCAAGGGCACTGCAGAAGGCAAGTTCGCCGCAATGGAAGCTGCCGGTGTTGTCACCGTCCGCTCGCCGGGCGACCTGGGCGCTGCCATCGCCAAGCTGGTCAAGTAAGCGACCCGCCCATGTGTTGATTGAAGGCCCGCATCCGTGCGGGCCTTCTTTTTGGACAGGAGCAACTGCGTGGAATTTCGAAAGGAAATCGAGGGTCTGCGCGGCGTCGCCGTGCTGCTGGTAGTGCTGGCACACGCGGGCGTTCCGGGGTTCGCAGGCGGGTACATCGGCGTCGATGTCTTCTTCGTCATTTCCGGCTATCTCATCACCGGGCGCCTGGCGCAGGAGCGGGCGGACACCGGCGATATCAGCCTGATGGCCTTCTACGCACGACGCGCGCGCCGCCTGCTGGCACCGTTGGCGGTCCTGCTGCTGGTGGTCGCGGCATGCACGGTGCACCTGCTGCCGATGTCCGCCTGGCAGCTGCAGCTGGACAGTCTTGGCTGGGCTGCCTTGTGGGCCTCCAACGTCTTCTTCTCCAATGCATCGTTCGGCTACTTCAGTGAGGGGGCCGATACCAGCCTGCTCCTGCACACCTGGTCACTGGGAGTAGAAGAACAGTTCTATCTGATCTGGCCTGCCGTGGTGCTGCTGCTCTGGCGCTGGCGGGGCAGGAACGCCCTGGTCGTGGGCTGCTGGCTGCTTGTCCTCGCCGGTTTTGCTGCAGCAGTGGTTGCCGCTGAGTACGCGTCGGTGTCTGCCTATTACCAGATGCCTTTCCGCCTGTGGCAGTTGGCTGCCGGCGCAGCCGTACAGCTGACCTTTGGTGCACGGGATGGGGTGGCGCGTTTCACGGTCCTCTTCCACGTGCTTGGCGCGGCCCTGCTGGCGGTATCGGCCGTCTTCTTCGTGCCTGAGTGGATCAGCTACCCGGGGGCCTGGGCCCTGCTGCCGACGCTGGGCGCGTCGCTGCTGCTGCTCGGGGGCAGGGATGTGCTGCTGCAGGCACGGCCGCTGCGCTGGTTCGGTCGCATTTCCTACAGCCTGTACCTCTGGCATTGGCCGGCGATTACGCTGGCCGTTGCGTGCCTGGGCACATCGCCGGCAATTCGCGCGGGCGCCGCGATTGCCAGCATTCCCGTGGCCTGGTTGAGCTGGCGATTCATCGAAACGCCGGTACTGCGCCGACCCATTGGTGATGGGCGGGCATGGGTTGCCGTATTTCTTACGACTGCTGCGGTCTTTGCCGGTACCGCCCATTGGAGCTCGTGGCAGATCGCGAAGATCGAGCTCAGCGCGAAGCAACCTGCGGTGTTGCGTACCGTGGCCCTTCCGGCACTGTATTCCGATCCCTCCTGTGATGAGTTCTACTCCGCTTCGCGCGTGGTGCCCTGCAGGCTCGTCAGCCAGGCGGAACCCGGCCGGCCGCGGGTCATCGTGGCTGGCGACAGCGTCGCGGCGCAGTGGTCCACGGCGCTGTCCGCGATTGCCGTCGCGCGCGGCTGGGACCTGACGGTCATCACCAAATCATCCTGCCCGATGGTCGATCACTCCTTCGTCTACGCGCCCATCAAGCGGCGTTATGTGGAGTGCGAGCAGTGGCGCGACGGTCTGGTGGAGTACCTGCACGCACACCCCGCCGATCTCCTGCTGTTGGGCTCGTCCGCGGCGTATGGCTTCTCGCCACAGGAATGGGAACAGGGCGGCAGCCGCCTGCTTGCGCGAGTGGCACCCACGGCGGACCAGGTGCTGGTGCTGGCGCCGACACCGTTGCTGCCATTCAATGCTTCGCAATGCATCCAGTCGGTCTTTTCGATGAACACGGCGGGGACGGCGGCCGATGACTCCTGCAGCGCGGCGCTGGCTGATGTCCGCCCGGACGAAGTGACGTCAAGGATCGGCGCGGCGGTGGCAACGCAGCCCAACGCCCGGTTGATCGAGGTTGCCGATCTGGTCTGCCCTGATGGCCTGTGCCGCGCGGAGCAAGGCGGGGTGATGCATTACCGGGATGGCCAGCATCTCAACGCCGCCTATGTACTTTCACTGGCGCCGGCGCTGGGCGATGCCCTGGATGCGGCGACAGGGCGTCCTGCCGGGAAATAGGACCGTCCACCGGGGGCTGCAGGGCAGGGTGAGGCGGTGCCCGTCAGGCAGGCGGCGCTACAATGGCCGCATTGCAACCACAGGCTGGAACCCCCATGGCTTCGATCCGCATCGCGATGGCGCAGTTCGATTTCCCGGTCGGCGATGTCGCCGGCAACACCGAGCGCATCATCGAGATGATCGGCCAGGCGCGCGAGGAGTACGGCGCCGAGCTGGTGATGTTCCCCGAGCTCGCGGTCAGCGGCTATCCGCCGGAAGACCTGCTGCTGCGCCCGGGCTTCCTGTACGAGTGCGAACAGGCCATGGGCCGCATCGCTGCGGCCTGCCGTGGCATCACGGCCGTGGTCGGCTGGCCGCAGGCCGCCGGTGCGGTGGTCTACAACGCCGCCAGCGTGCTGCGCGACGGCCTGGTCGAGCGCACCTACCGCAAGCGCGAGCTGCCCAACTATGCGGTGTTCGACGAGCGCCGTTACTTCGACGTGGATCCGGACGGCGGCAGCTGCGTGTTCGACGTGAACGGCGTGCCGGTCGGCCTGCTGATCTGCGAGGACCTGTGGTTCGCCGAGCCGCTGGCCGACACGGTGCGCGAGGGCGCGCAGCTGGTGGTGGTCCCCAACGCTTCGCCGTACGAGCGGGGCAAGCACGCCCAGCGTGACGCCGTGCTGGCCGCGCGCACCCGCGAGAGCGGGGCAGCGATTGCCTACCTCAACGTGGTCGGTGGCCAGGATGCGCTGGTGTTTGACGGCGCCTCCGTGGTGGCCGATGGCGACGGCACGGTGCATCCGGCGGCCGCCGCCTTTGTCGACCAGTGGCTGGTGGTGGACTACGACGGCGAAACCCGCCGCTTCCTGCCGCATGTGTGGATGGACGATGGCGACGAGAGCATGGATGCGCTGGCATGGCGCGCAGTGACCCGCGGCATCCAGGACTACTGTGGCAAGAACGGTTTCAAGAAGGTGTGGCTGGGCCTGTCCGGCGGCATCGATTCGGCCCTGGTGCTGGCCCTGGCGGTCGACGCGATGGGGGCGGAGAACGTCACCGCCGTGCGCCTGCCGTCGCGCTATACCGCTGGCCTGTCCAATGACCTCGCGGCCGAGCAGTGCCAGGCACTGGGCGTGAAGCTGGAGGCGGTCTCCATCGAGCCGGCCTTCAAGGGCCTGATGGAGTCGCTGGCGCCGATGTTCGAGGGCACCACGCCGGACGTGACCGAGGAGAACCTGCAGTCGCGCAGCCGTGGCGTGATCCTGATGGCGCTGGCCAACAAGTTCGGCGGCCTGCTGCTGACCACCGGCAACAAGAGCGAGTATGCGGTCGGTTACGCCACCATCTACGGTGACATGTGCGGCGGCTACGCGCCGCTGAAGGACCTGTACAAGACGGAGGTGTTCGGCCTGTCCAAGTGGCGCAACACCGTGGGCGGCGCGCCGGTGATCCCGCCGGCGGTGATCAGCCGCCCGCCGTCGGCCGAGCTGCGCGACAACCAGCTGGACCAGGATTCGCTGCCGGCCTATGACGTGCTGGACGGCATCCTGTACCGCTACGTGGACCAGGAGCAGTCGCGCACGGAGATCGTGGCGGCAGGCTACGACGCGGCCGTGGTGGACCGCGTGCTGCGTCTGGTGCGCATCAGCGAGTGGAAGCGGCACCAGGCGGCACCGGGCCCGAAGGTTTCGCGCCGGGCGTTCGGCCGCGAGCGGCGGTACCCGATCAGCAACGGCTACAAGAGCTGATCGGCGGTCGCCGGGCATGGCCCGGCGCTACCGGGCCATCCACGCATGGCGTGGATCTACCGGGCCATCCACGCATGGCGTGGATCTACTGTAGAGCCGAGCCCATGCTCGGCTTGAAGCCAGAAGCAGTCGAGCACGGCTCGACTCTACAAAAGGAAAGGGCCCCTTGCGGGGCCCTTTTTCTTACTTCTTTTCCAGCCGCGCGTTGCGCTGGCCGGTGCTGGCCGACTTCTCGCCGGCGAACGGGTTCAGCTTGCGGATCATCCACGGGTACTTCGGCCAGTTGCCTTCCAGCCACGGGTGCTGCGGCTGGTTCAGCGTCAGCACGCGACGGGCGTCGTCGGCCAGGGTCTTGTTGCCCAGGTGGGTGTAGGCCTCGCCCAGCACGGCTACGGCGTCGTACTGGAAGGCGCTTTGCGGGTAGGTTTCCAGCAGGTAGTTGGCGCGGCCGGCGGCCGAGACATAGGCCTCGCGACGCAGGTAATACAGGGCGTTGTCCAGCTCGTGCTGGGCGAACACGTCACGCAGCTCGATCATGCGCTGGCGCGCATCGGCGGCATAGCGGCTGTTCGGGTAGCGGTCGACCACGATGTTGAAGTCCGAATACGCCTGGTGCGGCGTGGACAGATCGCGGCGGCTCGGGTCCAGGGACCATACGCGGCGCAGGAAAACCGTATTGCGGTTGGAGTTGGCCAGGCCGCGCAGGTAGTACAGGTAGGCGATGTTGCGGTGGGTCGGGTAGGTACGGATGAAGCGGTCGATGCTGGACACGGCGTCATCGTGCTTGCCGGCCTTGTACTGGGCGTAGGCGGTTTCGATCATCGCCTGCTCGGTGTAGGGGCCATACGGGTACTGCGCCACCAGGCGACGGAAGCTGGCTTCGGCGCCGCTCCAGTTGCCGCCCTGCATCAGCGAGTGGCTCTTGTCGTACAGTTGTTCGACCGGCGTTCCTTCATCGGGGCGATCACCCTTCTTGGCGCCGCGATGGCAACCGGTGGCGGCGATGACCAGCACCAGCAGCAGGGCGGTGAGGCGGACGGGCGCGGAGAGCATGGAGGAGCGTCGGATCATGGGGTCAAGGCGGGACGCGTCTGGAATACGAAGGGTCGATGATAGCCTAGTGTCCTGTCCAGCGACTGAAACCGGTCGGCCGGACCCCAAAATTTCGAAGATACCCCCCTGCCATGTCTGAACAATCCTCCGAATCGGCCCGCCAGGCCATCGTCCCCGACACCTCCGCCGGCCGCCGTTTCGACGCGGTCGTGGCCGAGCTGTTCCCCGAATACTCGCGCTCGCGCCTGACCGAGTGGATCAAATCCGGCAATGTGCTGCTGGACGGCGCCCAGGCCCGCCCGCGCGACCCGCTGCGCGGCGGCGAGGCCGTCACCCTGAACGTGGTGCTGGACACCCAGACCGACGCCCAGCCGGAGGACATCCCGCTGGACGTGCTGTTCGAGGACGAGCACCTGCTGGTGATCAACAAGCCGGTGGGCCTGGTGGTCCACCCGGGCGCCGGCAACCACAGCGGCACCCTGGTCAACGCCCTGCTGTACCGCGACCCGTCGGTGGCGGTGCTGCCGCGCGCGGGCATCGTGCACCGCCTGGACAAGGACACCAGCGGCGTGATGGTGGTGGCGCGCACCCTGGAAGCGCAGACCGCGCTGGTCGAGCAGCTGGCCGCGCGTGACGTGCACCGCCAGTACCTGGCCATCGTGATGGGCGCCCTGGTGGCCGGCGGTACCGCCGATGCCCCGATCGACCGCCACCCGCGCGACCGCCTGAAGATGGGCGTGCGCGAGGACGGCAAGGAAGCGATCACCCATTACCGCCTGCGCGAGCGCTTCCGTGCGCACACCGCGCTGGAATGCCGCCTGGAAACCGGCCGCACCCACCAGATCCGCGTGCACATGGCGCACATCCGCCACCCGATCGTGGGTGACCCGCTGTACGGCGGCGCCCTGAAGCTGCCCAAGGGCGCCAGCGATGAGCTGATCGCGGCCCTGCGCGGCTTCAAGCGCCAGGCCCTGCACGCGGAAACCCTGGAGTTCGTGCACCCGATCACCGGCGAGCAGGTGCGCAATACCGCACCAGTGCCGGCGGACATGCTGCACCTGATGAAGGTGCTGCGTGAAGACAGCGCGGCTTTTGCCGAGCGCGAGCGGGACCGCTGGTGATGGACGCCGCGCTGCCGCTGCTGCAGGCCGACTGGCCGGCGCCTGCGGGCGTCCGCGCGCTGACCACGCGCCGGCATGGCGCGGGCATCTCGCCGGCGCCGTTCGCGCAGTTCAACCTGGGCAACCGGCACGCGGCCGACGGCGATACCCCGGCCAACGTCGAGCACAACCGGCAGCTGCTGCAGCAGGGCCTGGCCCTGCCATCGGCACCGCACTGGCTGCGCCAGGTGCATGGCACCACCGTGCTGCGTTTCGACGCGGCACCGGTGGCCGGTGCCAGCGAGCCGGTGGCCGACGCCGCGGTGACCTCGGTGCCGGGCGTGGTGCTGGCCATCCTCACCGCTGACTGCCTGCCGGTGGTGTTCGCCGCCGCCGATGGCAGCGAGGTGGCGGCGGCGCATGCCGGCTGGCGTGGCCTGGCCGACGGCATGCTGGAAGACACCGTGGCTGCCATGAATACCCCGCCGGCGCAGCTGCGTGCCTGGCTGGGGCCGGCAGCCGGCCCGCAGGACTATGAAATCGGTGAAGAGGTCTACCACGCCTTCGTTGGCCACGATCCGGGCGCGGAAGCGGCCTTCGTCGCCACCCGCGCCGGGCACTGGAAAGTGGACCTGTTCGCCCTGGCCCGGCAGCGCCTGCAGGCCGCCGGGCTGGATGCAGCCAGCATCCATGGCGGCACGGTCTCGACCATGGCCGACCCGGACCTGTATTCGCACCGTCGCGACCGCCGTACGGGGCGCATGGCGACCCTGGTGTGGATGGAATGAAGCCGGCTGGCGGTCCTGTGGGGTCAGAGCCCTTTTCTGGCGAAAAGGGATCCGACCCCAGCCAGGCGGCAGTGATCGTCTTCGACGGTGTCTGCGCGCTGTGCAGCCGCTGGGTGCGTTTCCTGCTGCGGTTTGACCGGCACGGGCGCTACCGCTTCGCGGCGATGCAGGGTGCACAGGGCAGCGCCCTGCTGCGCGCCCACGGCCAGGACCCGAACGACCCGCTGTCGTTCCTGCTGGTGGACGCGCAGGGCGCCTGGACCGATACGGACGCGATCCTGCGCGTGCTGACGGGGCTGGGTGGCCTGTGGCGCGTGGCCGGCGTGCTGCGCCTGCTGCCACGTGGTTGGCGCGACGTGGCCTATCGCGCGCTGGCGCGCAACCGCTACCGCTGGTTCGGCCGGCACGACGCCTGTTACCTGCCGGGTCCGGAACAGGCCGCGCGGTTCCTGGATTGACCGCCGCCGGGCGTGGCCAGGCGCTACGACGTGCGCGGGCCAAGGTAGCGCCGGGCCACGCCCGGCGGGCCCATTACCCTTCCAGGGCTTCCAGGTAGCTGCGGCGCCAGTGGTTAATGTCGTACGTGCGCAGGTGGTCCATCATCGCGTGCCAGCGTTCCTGGCGTCGGCGCAGCGACATCGTCGCCGCGGTGGCGATGGCATCGGCCACGCCGTCCAGGTCGTGCGGGTTCACCAGCAACGCCTGCTTCAGTTCGTCAGCGGCACCGGCCAGCAAGGACAGCACCAGTACGCCGGGATCACCCGGGTCCTGCGAGGCCACGTACTCCTTGGCCACCAGGTTCATGCCATCGCGCAGCGGCGTAACCAGGCCCACGGCGGCGGCACGGTAGAAGCCGGTCAGCGTGGCGTGGGTGAAGTTCTGATTGACGTAGCGCAGCGGGGTCCAGTCGGGCTCGGCGTGGCCGCCGTTGATGTGCCCGGCAATCTGCTCCAGCTGGCTGCGCAGCTGCCGGTACTCGGTGACATCGCCCCGTGAGACCGGGGCGATTTGCAGGTAGGTCAGCGAGCCGCGCTGGTCGGGGTGGCGCTCCAGGTAGCGTTCGAAGCCCTGGAAGCGCTCGGGCAGGCCCTTGGAATAGTCCAGGCGGTCCACGCCGATGGCCAGCTGGCGGTCGCGCAGGCTGCTGCGCAGGTTCTTCACCGAGGGCTTGGTTGCTGCCGTTGCCGCCTGGCGGGCGATGAGGTCGGTATCGATGCCGATCGGGAAGGCTGCCGCGCGGAAGCGGCGCCCACCGGGGGCTTCCAGCCGGCCATCCTCCAGTACGCGGCCACCGCCGAACAGGCGCAGGTAGGTCTGGAAGCGGTCGGCGTCGCGCTGGGTCTGGAAGCCGACCAGGTCGTAGGCATAGAGCGAGGAGAACAGCCGCAGGTGGTCGGGCATGGCCTGCAGCAGGTCGGCCGACGGCATCGGGATATGCAGGAAGAAGCCGATCCTGCAGCCGATGCCGCGCTCGCGCAGCATCGCGCCCAGCGGTATCAGGTGATAGTCGTGGATCCAGACGATGTCGTCCTCGCGCAGCAGCGGCGCGAGCTTGTCGGCGAACAGCGCATTGACCTTGTGGTAGGTCTCGCGGGTGCCGCGGTCATAGTCGACCAGGTCCAGGCGGAAGTGCAGCAGCGGCCACAGCGTGCGGTTGGAAAAGCCGTTGTAGTAGCCATCCACATCGCGCTTGGCCAGGTCCATGGTGACGTACTCGATGTCACCGTCCTTCTGCTGGTGCAGCGTGCCGCTGGCATCCTTCGCGTTCTTCCCGCTCCAGCCGAACCACATGCCGCCGCGTTCCTTCAGTGCCGCAAGCAGGCCCACGGCCAGGCCGCCGGCGCGGCTTTCACCGGGTACGGCGACCCGGTTGGACACTACGACCAGACGACTCACGACGCCTCCTGCCAGGAACGCGACAGGCGCATGGCGGCGGTGATCAGGCCGACGTGCGAATAGGTCTGCGGGAAGTTGCCCCACGCTTCGCCACCATCGAAGGCCAGGTCTTCGGAGAGCAGGCCCAGGTGGTTGCGCTGCTTCAGCAGCAGCTCGAACATCTCGCGCGCTTCGTCCATGCGGCCGATCGCCGCCAGCGCATCGATGTACCAGAACGTGCAGATGGTGAAGCTGGTTTCCGGCTCGCCGAAATCATCCGGGGCCACGTAGCGGTACAGCGAATTGCCGTGCTTGAGGTCACGGCCGATCGCCTCGACGGTGGCGACGAAGCGGGCGTCCAGTGCATCGATGAAACCGATGTCGGCCAGCAGCAGCAGCGAAGCATCCAGGCGGTGGCCGTCGAAGGTGTCGGTGAAGTGGCCAAGCTCCTCGCTCCACGCCTTTTCCATGATGCGGGCGTGGATGGTGTCGGCGCGCTCGCGCCAGTAGTTCGCGCGGTCGTCGCGCTTGAGGCGCACGGCGATCTTGCACAGGCGGTCGCAGGCGGCCCAGCACATCGCGCTGGTGTAGGTATGCACTTCGGTGCGGCCGCGGAACTCCCACAGGCCGGCATCGGGCACGTCATGCAGGGCGAAGGCCTGCTCGCCCAGCGGCTCCAGCCGCGCGAAGGTGTGCGCATCGCCCGGGTCCTGCAGGCGGCGGTCGAAGAACAGCTGGGTGGATGCCAGCACCACGCTGCCATAGACATCGTGCTGGCGCTGCACCCAAGCCAGGTTGCCGCGGCGCACCGGGCCCATGCCGCGGTAGCCGGACAGGCTGGGCACTTCATCCTCGTCCAGCTTGGCCTCGAAGCCGATGCCGTACAGTGGCTGCAGCGTGCCGTCGGTGGTGGCCAGGTTGAAGATGTAGCCGAGGAACTGTTCCATCGTGCGGGTGGCGCCGAGGCGGTTCAACGCACGCACCACGAACGCCGCATCGCGCAGCCAGCAGTAGCGGTAATCCCAGTTGCGCACGCTGCCGGGCGCTTCGGGAATGGAGGTGGTCATCGCGGCGATGATCGCGCCGCTGTCCTCGTACTGGCACAGCTTCAGGGTGATCGCGCTGCGGATGACCGCGTCCTGCCACTCCAGCGGAATGGACAGGTAGCGCACCCATTCGCGCCAGTAATCGCGCGTGCGCTGGAAGGCTTCCTGCACGTAGCCGCTGATGGAGCGGTTGAGCGATTCATCAACGCCCAGGATCAGGTGGATGGGATGGTTGAGCACGAACGGCAGGCCTTCGCGCACCATGCGCACGGGCACGTCGGTGGTCAGGCGCAGCACGTGTTCGGGCAGGATCCAGCGCACGTGATTGCTGCCCCAGGTCGATTCGGGCACGCGGGCGCCCCAGTCGGCCAGCGGGCGCGCCAGCACGGTGATGCGCGGGCTGCCGGTGAGCGGCCGCACCTGGCGGATCAGGCTGACCGGACGGTAGAAGCGGTCGTTCTGCCGCCAGCGTGGGGCGAAGTCGAGGATTTCCAGCGAACCGCCGTGGCTGTCGTGCAGCACGGTGCGCAGGATCGCGGTGTTGGTCAGGTATTCCTGCTCGCTGCTGGCGAAGTCCTCCAGCTCGATGGCGAAATCGCCGCCGGTCTGCTGGTTGGGCCCCAGCAGGGCGCAGAACGTAGGGTCGCCGTCAAAGGTGGGCAGGCAGCTCCAGACAACGCGGGCATGTTTGTCGACCAGGGCGCCGAAGCTGCCGTTGCCGACCACGCCCAGATCAAGATCGGGTTGGGTCATCACGCGGTACATCTCGGTTGCGGCCGTGGGGTGGCCGGGTCAATACGCATTCTCACGCAGCCAGGCGTGCACGCTGCGTATGTCAGGCAGCGCGAACACCGCCGCGCTGGGTTCACGTTCGCCGATCAGCACGCTCCAGCCATGCTGTCCGTTGGCGGCCTCGAAGCCGAACTCATCGGTGAGGTCATCGCCCAGGAACACCGGCAGGCGGCCACGGAACGGCAGGTACTGCATCAGGCGGCGCAGGGCGCGGCCCTTGTCGGTGCCGACGGGCACGAACTCAATGACGTGGTCACCGGGTTGCAGCCGATAGCTTGGCCGGCCGCGGGCATGGCGTTCGGCGAAGGTGCGTACATCACTGGCGGCATGCGGTGCGCCACGCCAGTGCAGGGCCAGGCCGGCACCCTTTTCCTCCACCAGCACGCCGGGATAGCCGTGGGCGAAACGCATGGCCTGCTGGTGCAGGGCATGCAGCCATTCGGCGGTGTCATCGTCCTGTTCTTCACGCAGCACGCGCCCGTCCTCGCCACGCAGTTCGTGGCCATGCAGGCCGGCGGCGGGCAGCTGCAGGGGGGCGAACAGCTGGTCCAGCTGTTCCAGTGGACGACCACTGACGAGGGCGACCGCGCCTTCGAGGCGATCACTGATACGGCCGATGGCTTCACGCACATCCGGCAGGAGCTGCACGGCATCCGGGCGCGCAGCGAATTCTATGAGGGTGCCGTCGACATCGAGGAACAACGCACAGGCGTCGTCCAGCAATGGCGGTGGCGGACGCAGGGGGAGCGGTTCAGCCATGCCCACCAGCTTGCCAGCGGCGGCGTGTAGGGCAGGTCGAGGCGGGGCGACAACTGCCTGACCGGTAGGTGGCCCCCCGGGGGGGGGCCCCCCCCCCCCCCGGGGCCCCCCCCGCCCCCCCCCGGGGGGGGGCCCCGAGCG